>JAUXNL010000398.1 GCA_030684415.1 Moraxellaceae bacterium
CCGAGCGCGCTGCTGTTCCGCGCATCGGCGTGGCGCATGGGGTTCATGACACTTCGCTGCTGCGGCGCTACAAGCCATTAGCAATAGTGAATGACTTGCCTGATCTCGCGGCTTGCCTGCGTTCTCTGTAATCTCGTCTGTCGCCGGCGGGTGCCGGTGTGTATCCATTTGGCTGCTGGCTTTGTGCGGGCAGGGATCAAGGAGCGTTGTAAATGTCTGATAACCCTTGGGGTTCGTCATCTTCGTCCGGCAATGCCGGCGCGCGTGGTCGTGAGTGGGATGTGCTGGAAAAGGTGGTCACTGCCTCGCTGGATGAGCAGCGCCGTGCCCGTCGCTGGGGCGTGTTCTTCAAGTCCCTGACGTTTCTCTATCTGCTGGTCATCCTTTTTCTGGTGATGGGCAGGGGCGGGGTGGAGACATCGGGTCTGGCGGCCAAGCATACGGCGGTTGTAGATGTACGCGGCGAGATTGCCGATGGTGGCGAGGCCAGTGCGGGTCCGATTATCGAGGGGCTCGGAGCCGCATTTGCCGCATCCGGCAGTCAGGCGGTGGTGCTGCGCATCAACAGCCCGGGCGGCAGCCCGGTACAGTCGGCTTATATATATGACGAGATCCGTCGTTTGCGCGGCCTTCATCCGGACAAAAAGCTGTACGCCGTCATTGGTGATGTCGGTGCCAGTGGTGCTTATTACATTGCTTCTGCTGCGGACCAGATTTACGTCAATCAGGGAAGTCTGGTGGGCTCCATCGGCGTCATCATGCAGGGTTTCGGTGTTGAAGGGCTGATGCAGAAGCTGGGGGTCGAGGATCGCACCATGACGGCCGGGGAGAACAAGGCCATCATGAGTCCCTTCCTGCCAGTGCGCCCGGAAGACCAGATGCACATCAAGGGGCTGCTCGACGACATTCACCAGCAGTTCATTTCAGCGGTGAAGCAGGGGCGGGGACAGCGTCTGCAGGAAAATCCGGATATTTTCAGTGGCCTTTTCTGGACGGGGCAGCGCTCGGTAGAGCTGGGTCTGGCGGATGGCTTCGGCACGGTGGAAAGCGTCGCAAGAACAGTCGTGAAGGCCGAGAAAGTGGTGGATTACTCGGTCATGCCAGATCCCTTGAGCAGCATCTTGAAGCGGCTGGGAACCAGCATGGGGCATGCGGTGGCGGATCGTCTGGCGCCGTCAGCTACGTCTCTGCGCTGAGCGTGTTGTGTGAATGCAGAGGGGCGGCTTAGGCCGCCCCTCTGCGTTTTTAGGTGATTCGTTATGGCGCCGATGGCGGGGCTTGAGCTGGGAGCTGGGCGGATGAGTTGCGCTGCGCTGGAGGGAGGTGCGCTCATGGTCGGTGTCATGAGGCGCTGTCCTGACGGCTCTGCATTACTGTCATCCATGATCTTGCGCGGTCTGCAAGATGCCAATGAAAGCGTCGTGCAGACGATCTTCAACAAGCGGATAGCACGGACTCAGGGCAACTCGATGCCTTCGTTTGCCAGCATGTCCACCAGTGCCATCAGTGGCAGACCGATCAGGCTGTTCGGGTCGCGTCCTTGCCAGGATTTGAAAAGCGTGATGCCGAGTGCTTCGGACTTGAAACTGCCGGCGCAGCCGTAGGGTGTGTCGGCGCGCAGATAGCGCTCGATTTGCGCCGCATTGAGCGAGCGAAACTCGACCTCGAAGGGCTCCACTATCAACTGGTGCTGACCGCTTACCGTATTCAGCAGGCAGAGCCCGGTCTGGAAAGTGACCCGGCGTCCGGACAGCTGGCTCAACTGGCGTGTGGCGGCTTCATGGTTGCCGGGTTTGCCGAGAATCCGGCCCTCCAGGCCGAGTGCCTGATCCGAGCCGATGACAAGTCCCTGATGCCGGTGGGCCAGCGCCTGTGCCTTGGCGAGACTGAGGCGCCCCACCATGCTGACGATGTCTTCACTCGCATGGGGTGTTTCATCAATGTCTGGACTGAGTGCCGAAAAGGGCAGTCCAAGACGTTGGAGCAGGGCTTGGCGGGCGGGTGAAGAGGAGGCCAGCAGCAGGGTGGTCATGGGTATTGTCTCCGCATCAGGCCGGCGAAAAGCCGAGAGAATACAATGGTTTCCCGTGTCTGTTTTTCTTTTGACAGGCTTGGGGTGAGTCCGTATCATCGCGCGCCTATGTCAGCCGGTACCCTGCCCCAGCAGATCGATGCCCAGAAATGGGCGGACCGCGAAGCCGAGATCAAACAGGTCTTTTCACTCGCGGCGTTCCCGCGTGTGCAAGAGATAGCGGTTGAAGAAGCCGGTGAAGTATCGGTGTTCTGCCGTGTCAGTCGCGATGCCCAGCACCGGATGCAGTTGCAGGGCAATCTGACGGCAAAATTGGCCTTGCGTTGCCAGCGCTGCCTTGAAGCCGTGACGGCAGAGGCCGACACAGAGTTTTCGTTGTTGCTGGTACGCAGTGAAGAAGACGCCGATCGGCTTGCCGACGACGCTGATTTTCTGGTGCTGGACGAAGAAGGTCAGTTGGCACTGGCCGACGCGATTGAAGACGAGTTGTTGCTGGCGTTGCCGATGGTGCCGCTGCATGACGATTGTGAAGCCGCGCACCGCAATGTGCCGGTGGAAGAAGAAGCAAATGAAGCGCCTCGGCGCGAAAACCCGTTTCAGGTGCTGGCCGCATTGAAGGCTGGTACTGATGAAAAGTGATTATCAACAGTTAACCCGAGTGCCGGAGTAGATCATGGCCGTTCAACAAAACCGCAAAAGCCGTTCCCGTCGTGACATGCGCCGTTCGCACGACGCCCTGACCGGCCCGACCCTGTCGGTCGATCAGGAATCCGGTGAAACCCATCTGCGTCACCACGTGACCAAAGATGGCCTGTATCGTGGCCGCCAGTTGTTCGCGAGCAAAGACGCAGAATAAGCCGACATAATGAGCATCGCGATTGCCGTCGATGCCATGGGCGGGGACTTCGGTCCCCGCATCACGGTTCCCGCCGCCCTGGTGGTACTGCGTGAAATGCCGTCCCTGCGATTATCGCTGGTCGGCGATGAGTCCCTGATTCTCCCTCTGCTTTCCCGCCTTTCTTCTGCGGAGCGCGCCCGCGTGTCCGTTCTCCACACCACTGAAGTGGTGACCATGGAGGACAAGATTGCGGTTGCCCTGCGCCAGAAAAAACAATCCTCCATGCGCCTCGCCATCAATCAGGTGCATGAAAAGACGGTCGATGCCTGCGTATCCGCTGGTAATACCGGCGCCTTGATGGCCGTGAGCCGTTTTGTGCTCAAGACCCATGCCGATATCGATCGTCCCGCCATCATGGCGGCGTTGCCGACCATGGTCGGGCATGTCCATGTTCTCGACCTTGGCGCTAATGTCGATTCCGAACCCGTTCACCTGCTGCAGTTTGCCCAGATGGGGTCGATTGTGGCCGAAGTGCTGGACGGTATTGAGCGTCCTCGCGTGGGCCTGCTCAACATCGGTGAAGAAGACATCAAGGGCAATGATCTGATCAAGCAGACGGATGAACTGTTGAAAGCCTCCGGCCTTAATTACATCGGTTACGTCGAAGGCGATGGCATGTTCAAGGGGCATGCGGATGTTGTTGTTTGTGACGGCTTTGTCGGCAACGTCGCGCTCAAAGCGTCCGAAGGTGTGGCCAAGATGATGGCCGGCATGATCAAGACGCAAATTGCGCGCAACTGGTTGACGCGCGTTGCCGGTGTGCTGGCCTTTCCGCTGTGGAAGGGGCTGAAGCACGATATGGATCCGGGGCGCTATAACGGTGCCAGCCTCGTCGGATTGACCGGAATTGTGGTGAAAAGCCATGGCAGTGCAGATGTAGCGTCGTTTGCCCAGGCTGTGCGTGTTGCCATCAAAGAAGTGGAAAAAAATGTTCCTGCACTGATTCATGCCCGCATGGGCCATGATGAAAAGAGTGGGGCGGATGCCGTGTCTGCCAACTGAGGCAGGCTCGCCTGTTATTGGCAGGCCGTTAAGAGCTCCTCGCTGAATCAATCACTCACGCGTGATTGATTCGCTAAAAGAATTCTTACAACTGCAGGGTGGCGGGTCCGATACCGTTTGGTCATTCTTCGCCGCCGTGATGCTTCATCTTTGCGCCTAGCGTTTGCAGGGTGCCTCCAACGGTATTCCTCATGTCAAAACTTGCATTTGTTTTCCCCGGTCAGGGCTCGCAATCCATCGGCATGCTGGCTGATCTTGCGGCGGCTCATCCGGTTGTAAAGACCACGTTTGATGAGGCCTCTGCGGCGCTCGGCCTCGACTTGTGGGCACTGTCGCAAGAAGGGCCCGAGGCGGAGCTGAATCGCACGGAAAATACGCAGCCAGCGTTGCTTACGGCCAGTGTGGCGGTATTTCGAGCCTGGCAGGCGGCGGATGGTCGTGCCCCGGATTATCTGGCGGGACATTCGCTCGGCGAGTACAGCGCCTTGGTGGCTGCAGGTGTCATATCGCTTGCCGATGGCGTGAAGCTGGTGGCGGAGCGTGGCCGCCTGATGCAGCAAGCCGTGCCGGCAGGAGAGGGCGCCATGGCGGCCATCCTCGGACTGGACGATGACGTGGTGCGTCAATGCTGCGCTGACGCCGCATTGGTTGGCGTGGTGGAAGCGGTGAATTTCAATGCGCCGGGTCAGGTCGTCATCGCGGGTAGCGTGGCGGCTGTGAATGCCGCGATTGAAAAACTGAAGGCGGCAGGTGCCAAGCGTGCGTTGCCGCTGCCGGTGTCGGTGCCATCCCATTGCGCGCTGATGCTGCCCGCGGCTGAGAAACTGAGGGAGTCGTTGGCGGCCATCCGCTTTAATACGGCGGCCATTCCGGTGGTACAGAATGTCGCGGCGCGCATCGAGCCCGACGGTGATGCCATTCGTGAGGCGCTGGTGCAGCAGCTCTACCGGCCCGTGCTCTGGGTGCAGTGTGTTGAGGCGTTGGCTGGGCTTGGTGTCACCCGTGCGCTGGAGTGCGGCCCTGGCAAGGTGCTCTGTGGCCTTAACAAACGCATCGTGAAAGAGCTCGAGTGCGCCTCACTCGAAAATGCCGAGAGTTTTGCGGCGGCCTTGGTCTGACAGACCTGAATTGAAATCTGACAGTGTAGGGCCCACAGACGGGGACGCCTCCGTTTTGGGCTGACAGCAAAGGGGAAATGCATGTCCATCGAAGGAAAGATTGCGCTGGTGACAGGCGCAAGTCGTGGTATCGGCAAGGCGATTGCGCTGGAGTTGGCGCGTCGTGGCGCAGTGGTCGTCGGTACGGCGACGAGTGCCGCGGGTGCCGAGGCCATCAGCGCCTATCTGAAAGAAGCGGGCAATACCGGCCGGGGGATTGCCCTGAACGTTGCTGATCCCGCCTCCATTGAAGCCGCGTTGGCAGAGATCAACAGCGCTGTCGGTGCGCCGGTCATTCTGGTGAACAATGCTGGCATTACCCGCGACAATCTCATGCTGCGCATGAAGGACGAGGAGTGGGATGACGTCATCACCACCAACCTCAGCGCGATCTACCGCATGACCAAGGCTTGCCTCAAGGGCATGACCAAAGAGCGTTGGGGCCGTGTCATCAGCATCAGCTCGGTGGTGGGCTCAAGCGGCAATCCCGGGCAGGCCAATTACGCGGCCGCCAAGGCTGGCCTTGAAGGGTTTTCACGGGCGCTGGCTCGCGAAATCGGTTCGCGCAACATCACGGTGAATGCGGTAGCACCTGGCTTCATTGCAACCGACATGACGCATGTCCTGCCGGACGAGCAGAAAGAAAAGTTGCTGTCTTCGATTCCGGCCGGCCGCCTTGGTCAGCCGGAGGAAATCGCAGCGGCCGTGGGGTTCCTGGCGTCGGCTGAGGCCTCCTACATCACTGGCGTTACCCTGCATGTCAATGGCGGCATGTACATGG
>JAUXNL010000423.1 GCA_030684415.1 Moraxellaceae bacterium
CGTGCGGATGAATCCGCACCTACAAAGCATCACCAACAAAGCATCACTGTGCCGATGAATCAGCCCCTACCGTCATTGTGCGGACACGTCCGCACCATGGCGCACATGTCTTTTCGAATACCGCAATAGACACGACATGCGTCGTGTGCGTGAACATGTCCATCACACCCGCCTTCACCAGCCGGTAGCCTGCTTCCTTCAGCAGTCCGGCATCGCGCGCCAGTGTGGCCGGATTGCAGGACACATACACAATCCGTTTTGCACCGAATTTCGGCAGGTATTTCACCACCTCCTCGGCACCGCTGCGTGGCGGGTCGATCAGGAGGCGGTCAAACCCTTGCCGCGCCCATGGCTGGCCGGAAAAGTCCGCGGTCAGGTCCTGGGCATAAAACGACACATTGGTCAGTCCGTTGCGCCGGGCGTTCTCGGTGCCACGATCCGCCATGGCCTGCACGCCTTCCACGCCAATCACTTCCCCGGCACGGGTGGCCAGCGGCAAGGTGAAATTGCCAAGGCCACAGAAGAGATCGAGCACACGCTCGCCCGGCTGTGGGTCCAGCAATTCCAGTGCCAGATCCAGCATGCGACGGTTGATACCGGCATTGACCTGGGTGAAATCCATGGGGTGAAACCACAGCCGCAGGCCAAAGGCCGGCAAGGCATACGACAGGCGATCCTCGCCCTCTGCCGGATGAACGCGGTGCACGGAATCATTACCCGCCGGTTGCAAATAAAGATGCCAGCCTTCGGCTGCGCAAAATGCCACCAGCGCCTGCAAATCGGTGTCGGGCAGCGGGTCCATGTGCCGGAAGACCAGCGCCACTTCGTCATCACCCGCCGCCACTTCGATTTGCGGAATACGGTCGCGCAGGGCCAGGCCGGTAATCAGCTCGCGCAAGGCCATCAGCCGTGAGCCCAGACGCGCATCCAGCACCTCGCAAGCACGGATGTCGGCCAGGAAGTTGGACTGCTTTTCGCGAAAACCCACCAGCAGCTCGCCTTTCTTGATGACGTACTTCACGCCAAGACGTGCCTTGCGCCGGTAGGCGGTTGTTTCATCCACCAGCGCTGGCAGCCACTCTGCCGGCACCAGCCCACCAAAGTGCAAAAGCTGTTCGGCGAGCACCGACTGCTTGAAAGCAATCTGCGCCTCGCGCGCCATGTGTTGCAGCGAACAACCGCCACAAATACTGAAGTGCGCACAAGGTGGCGTCACGCGGTCGGCCGCCGGATTGCGCACCTCCAGCGTGCGGGCCTCGTCATATTTCTTGTGCGTGAAGGTGTATTGCGCCAGCACGGTTTCACCGGGCAGCGCGCCTTCGACAAACACCAGCTTGCCATCGACACGGGCAATGCCTCGGCCTTCATGGCTCAGGCGGTCAATCACCAACTCGGCAGGCGGGCGGGCTTTCAGCTTTTCACGGCGACTCATCAGGCATCCTGTACGAAAAAAAACGGGGGAGCGACAGCTGGCAGGGCTTGGGCACAAAACCTTCTGACAGTTTGCTGAAAAACGCCAATCCCGCGCTTTTTCAGCCCGCGATTCCGGCACATGTCCGAAATCGCTCCACGCCGAATCAATCACTCAAGAGTGATTGATTCGCGACCCGGCCATCCTTGGCCGGGAAACAGCTTGCTGAAAAGCATTTTTCAGCAAGCTGCTAAGCCTGTCAGGCGCTCACGCCAGGGTGTTGCGCTCCCAAGCATCGAGAAACTCGGTGAAGTGCGGCCGGGCATCGCGCTGCAACAACTCGCAGGTCAGCGCCAGCTCCTGCTCATAAGCGCTGGCATCGAGCTGACCGCGCATCAGCTGGAAACGCAGATACACCAGCCAGGTATTAAGCACATCGGTCTCGCAATAATTGCGGATGCCGGCGATGTCGCCGTCCAGCCACGCATCCCACACCTTCGCGCCGCTCATGCCCATCTTGCCGGGAAAACCGAGCAACGTGGCAATCTGGTCCAGCGGCTGCACAGCACGCGCCTGGTAACCGGCCATCACGTCCATGAGATCGGTATGCCGCGAATGGAAGCGGCTGATGTAATTGTTGAACTTGAATTCGCGGTCGTCTTCGCCTTGGTCCCAGTAGCGCGGTGCGCTGATGCCATGACGGAGCGCACGGTAGTGCAGCACGGGCAGATCAAAACCGCTGCCGTTCCACGACACCAGCGTGGGCAGGTAACGATCGATACCGGTGAAAAACCGCGTGATGATGTCTTTCTCGTCCGAGGACTCATCGCCCAGCGACCAGACCTTGAGACCATCGCGCGTGCGCAGCGCCACCGAAATGCAGACCACGCGCTGCAAATGGTGCCGGAGGAAATCCGAGCCTCCGGTTTCCTGGCGGCGGAGAGTGAACAAGGCACTGGCCGTGTCCTTGTCATCCAAGCCTTCAAGACCATGGATGCGGCGCGCGCCTTCAACATCCGGCACCGTCTCGATATCAAAAACAAACAGGTTGTTCATGCTGCATCCTGAGTGGTGTTCTTTCCATTTTTTGTGCTTCTCCCCTCGGGAGAAGGTGGCGCAACGCGCCGCATACGGGGCTGAGCAGGAATTGGAGGCATTCCCGGTAACAACTCTCTGTGCTTGCCGAGTCGCTTGCCGTCACTTGATTGTTTCTCCGCACTTGGCCACACCTTCGTATCTGGCTCCCTCTTCACACTTGGCCACGTCCCCTCACCCCGGCCCTCTCCCCGCTAGTGGGGAGAGGGCGCATGGCGGGCACTGCCACAACTAGCGCGCGTCGCCCACACCTACAGGCTCACTGGCCATCACCACTGCGGTACGCCATAAGTCCGGAGCAAGCAGCACAGCCAGAGAAGAGACGCAGGCCCGGGCGGTACGACTCCCTCTCCCCGCTGGCGGGGAGAGGGTTGGGGTGAGGGGCAAAGCACGCCCGCACCACCACCGACATCAAAACATCACCACCACGCCGTGCTCCCTCTCCCCACGAGTGGGGA
>JAUXNL010000399.1 GCA_030684415.1 Moraxellaceae bacterium
GGGCGCCTCGTCTTCGATCACCCGCCAGTCGAACCCACAGCCGTCCATGTGGATCCAGACCATCCGGCCGACCCGCTCAGCGATGAGCGATGGGAAGAAGTCGGCGGTATAGCTGTCGCCGATGATCAACACGGTCGGACCAGGCGCGGCGCGCTCCACCGCAAAGGCCGGCATTGGACCTCCGTAGGCGGCCAGGTCTCTGCGCTCACCGCCAGCGGGTAGACTGGTGCGGTGATGGATGGCCAGGGATTCAATGGCCGGCGGCATGCCCGCCATGCGCGGCAGGTCGCCATCATCGGTGCGGATTTCGCCCCAGGTCAGTTCGGACGGCGACCAGGCCCAGTCGGGCTGGCCCAGGGCGGCGACCATCCGGTTATAGGCCGCCAGCGCCCCCCAGGGGGTCCAGTGGCTGTCATAGCGACGATAGGCGCGACCCCCCGCCTCGGCCTCGCGAAGTGCGGGCCGCAGGTCCTGCGCCGGCGCGCCGCAGGTCTCCAGGCTCTGCAGGATCAGGTCATGATCGCTGGGTGCGACCGCCGGCCGAGCCCAGGGCGGGGTCTGGTCCGTCAGGATGGTTCCCGGCGACGGCGCCAGGCCCGTGGCGAACCCCGTCCCGCGAGACGCCAGGCGGGCCGCCACCTGACAAACGAATTCCGCAAAGTCGGCCGCCCGCTCGGGATCGACGTCCTGGCCAGTGGAACGCAGCAGACCCTCAGTCAGGAACATCTGACCGTCCTCTCCCATGACCGCCATGGCCTGGGCGGGCGCCGTGACCCCCAGCCGGCGCTCCACGCGGGCGCCGACCCAGATCGCCGGCTCGCGCAGGGCGAAGTGATCGGCCAGGAAGGCGTCTATCGCCCGGGGCGCATGGCGCCAGGCCGCCAGATCCTGCGGCCAGCTGGGCGGCGGCGCCAGCATCCGGTTTTCCTCCCGTGAGACAGTCTGGATGGGCAGGAACGCCATGGCCAGGACCGGCAGCGACAGGACCGCCATGACGCCCAGGATCAGGAACCGGCGAGGATCAATCACAGGTCATCCTCCTCAGAACCGGAAATAGAGGAACGGGCTGTAGGTGCCCTGGGCGACCCGCAGCAGCGCCAGGATCAGGAGCAGGGCGATCGCGGCGGTGTCGAACCAGGCCCGCGCCGTCTGGCCTGGGCGCACCTGCCAGCGCAAGC
>JAUXNL010000446.1 GCA_030684415.1 Moraxellaceae bacterium
ATAGGTGCCATGGTCGATGTCGAGCAACGAGCCCTGCGCGCCTTCGAACATGATGTTTTTGCCGTCGCGACGGAACTGGTGCAGCAGTGCCGGTACGTCGGCCACGAGATCACGGAGCTGGTCGGCCCAGGACAGCGCATCGTCCAGTGTCTTCTGGAAGTCGACGATGTCGGCCTTGTAGTAATGCTTGAGCTGGAAGTTGTGGTAGTCGAGTACTTCACCGAGGCGCGCGGCGAGCAAGTCGCGGCGGAACAGATCGCCCAGACGCAGGCCGCGGCGGGCGACCTTGTCTTCGTAAGCGGGGCCGATGCCGCGGCCGGTGGTGCCGATGGCCGACTTGCCGCGTGCGGCTTCGCGCGCCCGATCGAGCGCCACATGGTGCGGCAGGATGAGCGGGCAGGCCGCCGACACCTTCAGGCGCGAGCGCGGGTCGACGCCCTTGGCCTCAAGCCCGGCGATTTCTTTCAGCAGTGCATCGGGCGCCAGCACCACGCCATTGCCGATCAGGCACAGCACGTTCTTGCGCAGGATGCCCGACGGAATCAGGTGCAGCACCGTTTTCTCGCCATCCACCCACAGCGTGTGGCCGGCGTTGTGGCCACCCTGGAAGCGCACCACGGCCGATGCATTGTCGGTCAGCAGATCGACGATCTTGCCCTTGCCCTCATCACCCCATTGGGTGCCGAGCACAACCACGTTCTTGCCCATGTCAGTTCTCGATTACGACTGCAAAAAAAGAAATTCAGGAAGGCATCACAATCCACTGGCCGGCTTGCGCCACCAGATGGCGGCCGGTTGCCGGTGCGGCTTCGCCCGGCAGCAACTGGCGAACGGTTTCACCGGCGCTGCGCAGCCGTGTGATGGCGGCGAGCAGCGCCGCGTCCTCACCGGCCGGCGCCACAATCAGGGCGGTGCCGGCATCGTGTGTGAAATACGCCAGCAGTGATTTCAGGTCGGCGCTGAAACCCGTCGCCGGCCGTGCACGGCCAAAGGCTTCGCCGACATGATCGTAGCGGCCGCCCTTGGCCAGCTCGGTGCGGGCACCCGGCGTGTAGGCCGCGAACACCAGACCGGTGTGATAGTGGTAGCCGCGCAACTCGGTCAGGTCGAAGTAGAGCGTAACGCCAGGATGTGAGGTGGTTAGTGCGGTGGCCACGGCGTCGAGCGCGGCCAGTGCGTCGTCGATATCGGCACTGGTGCCGGCCAGCAGCTCGCGCGCGGCGCTCAGCACACTGGCCGGGCCAGCGAGGCGTAGCAGGCCTTCGAACTGCGCTTGCAGGTCGTCCGGCAGGGGGCGAGCGGTCAGGAATTCACGCAGTTCGGCCACGGCCTTGCGCTGATAGATGTCGAACAAACGGGTTTCTTCGTCGGCACTCAGGCCGGCGCGCTGCGCAAGGCCCCCGAAAATGCCGACATGGCCGAGGTCGAGATGCAGCTCGCGGCAGCCAGCCAGGGCCAAGGTGTCGAGCATCAGGCGCAGCACTTCGATGTCGGCGGCGACATCGGCCGAGCCGTAGAGCTCGGCGCCAATCTGCACCGGGCAGCGCGACGCCGCCAGCCCGACCGGGCGGGTATTGAGGATGGTGCCGGCGTAGCAGTAACGGGCCGGGCCATCGACGGGCAGGCAGTGGGCGTCGAGGCGCGCCACCTGTGGGGTCATGTCGGCACGCACGCCCATCATCCGGCCACTGATCTGGTCGGTGATCTTGAAGGTCATGAGGTCGAGATCGTGGCCCGAACCGGTGAGCAGGGAGTCGAGGTATTCCATCAGCGGCGGAAACACCAACTGATAGCCCCAGGCCGCAAAGCGGTCGAGCAGGCGGCGGCGCAGGGCCTCGAGGCGGGCGGCCTCGGCCGGCAGCACGTCGGCAACGCCATCCGGCAGCAGCCAGGTATCGACGGATCGGGTCATGGAAAGTTCAGTCGCTCATGCACGGCGGGGACACAAAAAAACCGAGTGGAGACTCGGCTTGGCGAATGGTAGCACGGGCCGTGGGGCAGCCCAACCCTGCGCCGGCGCTGTCGTGGTCACCGTCACGGCCATGCTCGCGATTGAAGGCAGGTTGGTGTTTGGCAATACTGCGCGCTTTATTTGCAGGGATGACGTGGGAATGACCCTCAGGAAGACAGGCGCCAGTGTTGTGTTGCTGATTGCCGCCGGCATGGCACAGGCCGAAGGCATGGTGGCGGTAATGGCGGGCCAGGCCAGATACAGTGGTGAGCTTTTTGCGGCCAATAGCGGCTTTTCGGTGAGTAAGGACGAGGCGAACGCTACGGCGCTGAAGGTGTCTGTCGGCGTGCCGCTGACACCGAACATCGCGATTGCGGGCGGTTTCCAGTCGCTCGGGCGCTACTCGCGTGCGGCCAACGATGGTGCGAACTTGACCATGGATGCCGACATGGACGTGCAAGGCTTCTTTCTGGAAGGCCGCTGGCAGTGGCGGCCGGGCACGGCCGTGCGGCCCTACGTCAAGCTGTCGATGCTGTTCGCTGATGTGAATGCCGGCTACCGCTTGCAGAGCAGTGCCGCGATTCCGTTACCCGTGCAGGTGCTGGAGCGTGAAGCAAGAGGCCAGGTCATGTTGGCGCCCGGTATCGGCCTGATGCTGGAACCGTCGACAGGTTGGGGCTTGCAAGTCGAGTTCGAGCGCTTCAGCGGTATTGAAGGCTCACCCTCGCTGCGCAAGCAAGACGCCGATGTGATGGCAGTAGGGGCCTATCTGTTCTGGTAAGGCCGATAGTGGATGTACAGTCGGGGCGAGTTTTTGTAGTGTCGGGCGTGCTTCGTTGGCGCCGTTGGGCAAAAGGTGTCTGTCGATACTCAAGCGCGTACTCAAATCATGTGCTCTAAGGAAAACGATGATGATCAGGAAAATGGCAGGGATGGTGTTGCTGGCAGGTACGATGCTGGCGGGAACGGCTCAGGCAGAGCAGGTCGGTGGCCTGTATCTCGGGATCACGGGCGGTGTCGACCGGATTGATGTGGCCGGTGTTGATGATGCCGACATGTATGGCGTGGTGGGTGGTCTGCGTTTCGGCAGTGGCCTGTCGGTGGAGGCCGCGTTTGGCAAGAGCGATACGGACACTGGCGGCGGCTGCACGGTGGATATCGACACGCTTGGCCTTTATGGCGCCTTCCGCAGCAGCGGCAATGTGTATTTCAAGGGTCGTGTCGGTTTGCTGCATGAGAAGCTGAGTGACGATTGCGGAAGCAGCCTCAAGGACACGGGCCTGAGTCTTGGCGCCGGCGCGGGCGTCCGTTTTGGTGGCGTGGCTGTTGAGGCGGAATACACCATCATCGAACAGGATATTGATCGGCTATCGCTGACCTTTCTCTACAACTTCTGAGTAGTGGTGTCAGGCATGAAAAAGCCCGGCAATGCCGGGCTTTTTCATGCCTGCGCCATCAGCAGCTTGCTGAGTCTTCTTCGTTATCCCATCCACAGGGATGCCTTTCGACGAGCGGAGGGTGAAGAAAAACCCATCGTATCCGACGCCACATCAACTCGAGTCGCGATGGCGTGATGGACTCGGCGTGGAGCGACTCCGGACATGTGCTGGAATCGCGGGCTGAAAAAGCCCGGTGTGGGCGTTTTTCAGCAAGCTGTTAGTGCGCATGCTTTACGATCCTGCGCTCCCGCGCATGATGAACGCCCTATCCCGAATGGTTTTGGGTCGCTCAGGAACGAGCCGAAGCATTAGCGCATCAAGGCATGCACCAGCGGGGGCAGCCAGAACGCGGTAAGAATGCCGTTCAGGCCCATGCCCAGCGCGGCAAATGCACCGGCTGTGGGATGCAACTGGAACGCGCGCGCCGTGCCGACACCGTGAGCCGCCAGCCCCATGGCAAATCCACGGGCCACATCACTCTTTACGCCCTTGAGCAGGGGCTCTGCCAGCGCCGCACCCAGCACGCCGGAGAAGCCGACGATGGCGGCGGCCAGCGCAATCGGCGAATGGATTTTTTCCGCGATGCCGATGGCAATTGGTGTGGTCACCGCGCGGGTGCCGAAGGCCAACACGCTTTCGTGCGAAAGACCAAAGAGCAGTGCCAGCGCCATGGCGCCACCGCCGCCCAGCACCGTGCCGAGCAACAAAGTGCCGCCCAGTGGGCGGAAGGCTGCCAGCAAGCGCGGCAGCGCGTGATAGAGCGGCACGGCCAGCGCCACGGTGGCTGGGCCGAGCATGAAGTGCAGCAGGGCATTGCCTTTGAAATAGGTCTGGTAGTCGGTGCCGGTGAGCAGCAGGCCACCAATCAGCAGCGCGAGCGCAATCATCAGTGGCGGCGCCCACACCGGCTCTCCGAGGCGGCGGAACAGCCAGTTCCCCACTTCATAAGCGGCAAATGTGGCAATCAGCCAAGGCACGGGTGATGCCAGCAGCTCTGTCAGCAGGCTCATGCGCCCCCCCGCTTTTGCAGCCAGCGATCGAGCCCGTAACCGCAAACGAGCAGCGGCAGCAGTGTCGAGAGCAGCAGTACAAGGCCGATGCGCAGGCCTTCCTGTGCCAGCAGCGGGCCCATGGTCATGATGCCGACCGAGGCGGGCACGAAATACAGCGTCAACGGTTTGAGCACGGTCTGGCTGACCTGCTCCAGATCATCGGGAACGCCGCGGCGAATCAGCAAGCCGGCAAACAGCAGCAGCATGCCGATGACGCCACCAGGCACGGGAATGCCGGCCGCGCGGGCGATGACTTCGCCGGCAAACTGGCAGAGCAGGAGGATGAGCAGGCCGCGTATCACGTCAGGAAGCTTGAGGCAGTGGAGGAAAGCGCGATTGAAGCGGCAAAGCGCGCCGGTAGCAATGTCTGTGCGGCTTCAGGTTGCGGCTGCCGGCAATGTGCTGTTGTGGTTTTTGCCTTTTGTGTAGGAGCGGCTTTAGCCGCGAAGGGGTTCTGCTCCGGTATCTTCGCGGCTAAAGCCGCTCCCACAAGACAGGAATTTCCACAGGAGGGGCGTTCCCACAAGACAGGAGCTCACAGGAGAAGAACTCCCACGCGCCGTAACGACAAGGCCCGCGTGAGCGGGCCTTGTCGTTACGGGTGTTGCTGATCAGGCGGTCCGTTTAGCGGTCCGGCTGGCGCATGTAGCGGAAGAATTCGCTGTCGCCTTTCAGCACCATCACATCAGACGGTTTGCTGAAGCTGGCGCGATAGGTTTGCAGCGAACGGTAGAACTTGTAGAACTCCGCATCCTTGCCGAACGCACGTGCGGCAATCGACGCGGCTTCCGCATCGCCTTCACCGCGCAGGGTTTCCGCCTTGCGGTAAGCCTCAGCCAGCAGTACGCGCTGTTCGCGGTCGGCTTCGGCCTTGATGGTTTCGGAAATTTCCGTGCCCTGTGAGCGATGCTCGCGCGCTTCGCGCTCACGCTCGGTGCGCATACGGTTGTAGATGGATTCGGAAATCGATGCCGGAAAATCCACACGCTTGAAGCGCACGTCGACCACCTGGATGCCGAACTCCTTCATGGCCAGTGCATTCACTTCGCGGGTGAGATCGGTCATCAGCGCATCACGCTGGCCCGACACCACTTCATGCACCGTGCGTTCGGAGACCTTGTTTTTCAGGCCGTCTTTCACGCGCGGCATCAGCAGTAGTTCGGCTTTGCTGCGGTCACCACCGGTGTTGGTGAAATAACGCTGCACATCCGACACGCGCCACATCACATAGGCATCGACGATCAGGAACTTGCTTTCCTTGGTCAGGTATTCGGTGCGCTCCGAATCACTCACCTGCGTGCGCGCGTCGAACTTGCGCACTTCGTGCATGAGCGGAAATTTGAAGTGCAGGCCGGGTTTGATGTTCGGGCGTATCACTTCGCCGAATTGCAGCAGTACGCCGCGCTCGGTTTCCTTGATGGTGAACAGCGCGCCGTTCAATACCATCAGGACAAGAGCGGCAATCAGCATGGCAGTAGTTTGGCGGGGGCTCATGAGCGGCTCTCCTGCAGGCGGCTGGTGCTACGGCCGCTAGGCGACGTGGCATCCTGAACGGGCGGCAGTGCCGGCGCGGGGGTGTTCACCGTGGGCGGCGGCACCATCTTGTCGAGCGGCAGGTAAAGCATCTGGTTGTTGCCGCCTTCGACCATGATCTTGGTGGTCCTGCCGAGCACGGACTCCATGGTTTCCTGATAAAGACGCGTGCGCGTCACGGCAGGCGCTTTGCGGTATTCCGTGATGAGTTGATCGAAGCGCGAGGCGTCACCCGTGGCACGATTGACGACTTCGAGCTTGTAACCTTCTGCTTCGGCCATCAGTCGTGCGGCTTGGCCGCGCGCTTCCGGCACGATGCCGTTGGCATAGGTTTCGGCCTGGTTTTTCAGGCGCTCTTTGTCTTCTTTGGCGCGGATCACGTCGTCAAACGCGGCTTTCACTTCTTTCGGCGGCAGCGCTTCGAGCACGTTCACGCCGGTGACGGTAAGGCCGGTGTTATAGCTGTCGAGGTAATTTTGCAGACGGGGTTGCACGTCACGCGCGATGGTGGCGCGGCCCTCGTTCAGGATGTAAATCATTTTCGATGAGCCAACCACATGGCGCAGTGCCGACTCCGAAGCATGCACAAGGCTTGCCTCCGGATCAGACACCTGCATCAGGTATTTTTTGGCGTCACTGATGCGGTACTGCACCGAAAGCGCGATATCCACGATGTTCGCGTCTTCGGTAATCATGGTGGCGTTGAGTGCGGTCTGCTCCACGCGCTGTGTGTTGGCTTTCTGCACGCGATCAATCAGCGGCGGAGCCCAATGCAGGCCAGCAGTTGTCGTGTGGTGGAATTCGCCGAAGCGGAACACCACGGCTTCTTCTGCTTGCTCAACCCGATAAAAGCCGAAAGCGGCCCACAGCACGAGCAGGCCGATACCGGCCCACTTGAAGATGTCGCCATCTTTCATGCTGCCGCCGCCGGCGCCACCCCCGAAAAGGCTGTTGAGCTTTTTCAGGAAGTCATCGAGACCGGGGGGCGTGCCCCCCTTGTTGCCGCCACCGCCCCAGGGGTTGGGGCGCTGACCGTTATTGCCGGGCTGGTTCCAGGCCATGGGTATTGCTCCAGTATGAGTGTTTGTTGTCTGCCTGCTGAACCGCCGTGAGGGCGCGGATCAGCAGGCGGTTGTCAGGGGTGTGCGCCGGGCACTTTCCCGGCAAGGCCGTCAGGCCTTGCGCGGACGGTTTTACTCGGTATCGGTAGCGGCGGGCGCGAGGCTGGAGAGTGTCACACCTTCGCGTCGCAGCAACTGTTCAAATTCGGTTTGTGGCAGGCGCAAATGCAAACGGCTGCCACCCTCTTCATCACTTTCCTCGGCCACGACGGCGCCAAGGGCAAAAAACTGTGCACGCAAACGTGCCTGCGCCGCTTCCAGGCGGATCCAGTCGTCAAAGCGCTGCGGCCCCAGGCGTTCGGCAATCGCCTGCGTGAGCAGATCGAGGCCGATGCCGTCGCGGGCCGATAGCCATACGGCTTGCGGCACACCGAGGTCATCACGGTCGATGCGGGGCTCGCGGCCTTCCAGCCGGTCGAGCTTGTTGTACACCAGCAACATCGGAGCGCTGGCCCCCACTTCCGACAGCACGCCGGTCACGGCGGCAATCTGCCGGTCGCGTTCGCCGCTGGCGCAATCCACGACATGCAGCAGCAGGTCGGCTTCGACGGTTTCTTCCAGCGTGGCACGGAAGGCATCGACCAGTTTGTGCGGCAGGTGACGGATGAAGCCCACGGTGTCCGCCAGCACGACCGGTCCGAAGCTGTCGAGATCGACCCGGCGCAGGGTCGGGTCGAGCGTCGCGAACAACTGGTCGGCCTCGTACACGTCTGCCTGCGTCAGCCGGTTGAACAGCGTGGATTTGCCGGCATTGGTGTAACCCACCAGCGAAATCGTCGGCACGGCCGCCTTCTGGCGGGCAGCACGGCCCTGCGCGCGCACTTGCCGCACCTTGTCCAGACGCTCAGTCAGGTTGCTGATGCGGATTTTCAAGAGACGGCGGTCGGTTTCGAGCTGGGTTTCACCGGGGCCTCGCAAGCCGATGCCGCCTTTCTGGCGTTCAAGGTGGGTCCAGCCACGTACCAGGCGCGACGCCAGATGTGAAAGCTGCGCCAGCTCCACCTGCAATTTGCCTTCAAAGGTGCGCGCACGCTGGGCAAAAATGTCGAGGATGAGGCCGGTACGGTCGAGTACGCGGCACTGCAGTTCGCGTTCGAGATTACGTTCTTGTGCTGGGCTCAGGGCGTGGTCGAAGAGCACGACTTCGGCGCCGCGGTCCTGCACCAGCGTCTTGATTTCCTGCACCTTGCCGCTGCCAGCAAAGAATTTGGCATCGGGGCGCTGGCGGCTGCCCTGCACCAGGCCGACGGCGTCTACTCCGGCGGAACTCGCCAGCAGACAGAACTCTTCCAGGTCTTCGTCCTGGCGTTCGTTGTGTACATCGAGGTGAACCAGCACGGCGCGTTCGCCGCCGGTGGGTCTTTCAAAGAATTCCAAAAAGCACTCTCAGGGGTGGTAACGCCGGCGCCTTGCGGCCGCCGGCGTTACGGTACGGCAGGGATATCAGTAGTTCGGCTGCTGGTCGTCGTCAAAGCCGTCGTCAGCGGGGGGCGTGAAGCCTCCGGCCGCGCCGCCATGACCGGCACCATGTGCACCTGCCGCGCCCGGCACGGTGGAGCGTGGATTACGCGCCGGCACCACGGTGGAGATGGCGTGCTTGTAGACCATCTGGCTGACCGTGTTTTTCAGCAGCACGACGTACTGGTCGAAAGACTCGATCTGGCCCTGCAGCTTGATGCCGTTGACCAGGAAGATGGAAACCGGGATGCGCTCCTTGCGGAGGGCGTTCAGGAAGGGGTCCTGCAGGGTCTGGCCCTTGGACATGGTGTTTCTCCTTTGCGGTGAGCCCAAGACGGGCCCGAAAAAAGTCATAAAACAGCGCAAAACGGCCTGAAAAACAGGCCCCGCAAAGCAATGAAAGGGAGGTTGCTGGCCCCGGACCGGCAGCGCACGTCGCCGGAGTCGACCCTCACACCTCTCGCGGTGAAGCAAATGTGCGGGTTGCCTCCTGCTTTTTCAAGAGCAGGTCAGCAAGTCCTGCTTGCGCGCCGTCGTGCCAGTCGGCCGCAAATCGGCGCAGCCAGGTGAACTGGCGTTTGGCCAACTGGCGGCTGGCGTAAATACCGCGCAAACGCATCTCGGTGGCGTCGTAGTGGCCATCAAGATGGCCCCAGACCTGGGCGTAACCCACGGCTTTCATCGACGGCAGATCGGCGTGCAGGTCGGGCCGGTCGCGCAGGCGCGCGACTTCCTCCACCAGGCCGTCGGCCAGCATGGCGTCGAAGCGCTGCTCGATGCGCTGGTGCAGCACGGTGCGGTCGGGGGGGGCAATCGCGATTTGGGTGATGTCGTAGGGCAGGGCTTCTGGCGGCCGCTGCTCGTCGTGCCAGACTGAAAGTGGGCGACCACTTACCTCAAAAACCTCTAATGCGCGGGACAGGCGCTGGCTGTCGTTGGGGCCGAGTCGGGCGGCGGCAACCGGATCGACCTCTGCCAGCCGTGCATGCACCGCCGGCCAGCCTTCAGCCTCGGCCAGCGCGGCGATACGGGCGCGCACGTCAGCATCGGCGGGCGGCATGTCGGCGAGGCCGTCCAGCAGCACCCGGAAGTAGAGCATGGTGCCGCCGACCAGCAGAGGGATGCGCCCGGCGGCGGCAATGGCAGCCATTTCGGTCAGGGCGTCGTGGCGGAAGTCGGCGGCGGAGTAGGCGTCGGCGGGGTCGCGGATGTCGATCAGGCGGTGCGGGGCGCGGGCCAGTGTGGTGGCGTCGGGCTTGGCGGTGCCGATGTCCATGCCGCGGTAGACCATGCCGGAGTCGACGGAAATGATGTCGTAGGGGCCGGTGCTGGCGAGTTCGATGGCGAGGGCGGTTTTGCCGGAGGCGGTCGGGCCCATCAGGAACAGGGCGGGGGGGAGTGGGGTGGGCCTGGGGGGATTCTACTTTAGGTGTGGTGGGTGTGTCGGGGGTTGGTTGTGGTGGCCGGTTTTTCTGCGGACGGCGTTGCACCTGGCCCGTGCAGTTGTGCGATCCCCTCTCCCCCCGGGAGAGGGCTAGGGAGAGGGACTTGCTTTGCTTCAGCGCTGGGCTTGCTTTGGTTTCGTCTGCTATGTGGCTGCACCGGCGGTTTCTCTGCGAGAGGGGTTGCGCCTTGCCGGCGGGGCCTCACTTTCTTTGCTTCGCCAAAGAAAGTAAGCAAAGAAAGGCGACCCCGGGCCGTTCGCCCCGCTTTGCGGGGTGCCCTGCGGCGCTCGTCCGTCAGCGGGGGCTGCGGAACTCGCGTCCGCTACGCGGCCACTCAGACAGTCCTCGCCCTTATTCCGCTGCCGGACTCCGCTCCTCGGCTCT
>JAUXNL010000448.1 GCA_030684415.1 Moraxellaceae bacterium
GTGCGGGCGGGCATGGAGTCCTGCAGGGTGATCAAAGCTGGGCGGATTATAGGGGAGGGCGGCGCCGCTGTGCGGGCGGTCATCGCTCCGTCAGCAGGTCTCAGAAGGAGCCAAAGCCCTTCGGGCAGAGTCATTTGTCTCGCTTGTAGCGCTTTGATGAGGCCTTGAGTGCAGCCCGGGATAGTGGTGCTTTGTTCTCTCCATGACCGACGAAAGTCCCGGTGAAACAAGCTCTGGACCAGTGGGATGGCTCAGAGCCTCCCATCGGGGAGTGTTCAGAGTAGATGGCCTTTTATGACAGCAAGCTGACCTGCACCGGGACTGCGAGTCGGGTCGTCATCCGCTACCATCGCTGGCATTGTCCTTGTCGCCTGATTTTGCCGGAGCCCTCATGACCTCTTCTGAACGCCTCACCGATAACACCACGATCGTGCGCAGTGGCATGGCCTCCGTGAACGGTGGCATCGAGATTTGCTATGAGGAGCGCGGCCCCGAGACTGGTGAGCCTCTGCTGCTGATCATGGGTCTGGGGGCGCAGATGCTGCTCTGGCCGGAAGAGTTTTGCGACATGCTTGTGCACAAGGGCTATCGCGTCATCCGCATGGACAATCGCGACATCGGCCTGTCCACCAAGATCAAGCTGAAAACGCCGCCGATGAACGATCTGGTGCGCATGGCCCGTTTCAGTCTCGGCTTGAAAAGCCCGAGCGCCTACACACTCTACGACATGGCGCGTGATGCAGAAGGCTTGCTCGATCATCTGGGTATTCGCGAGGCGCATGTTGTGGGCGCCAGCATGGGCGGGATGATTGCGCAGATTCTCGCCGGCAGCAGCCCGGCGCGTGTGAAATCACTCGGCATCATTTTCTCCAGCACCAACCAGCCGTTGTTGCCGCCGCCGCATCCTGAAGCCATCGCTCCGCTGATGAAAGGCCCGGGCAAGGGTGCGAGCACGGATGAGCTGGTGGCACACAGCGTCAAACTTTTCCGCGTGATTGGCAGCCCGGCATACCAAGAGCCGCCGCATGAGCGTGAAGCATTTGCGCGGCGCCTGCACGAACGCAGCTATCACCCCGCTGGCGTCAAGCGTCAGTTCACCGCCGTGCTCAGCTCCGGCAGCCTCAAGCCGGTGGCCCGTAAAATCACGGCGCCCACGGTCGTGATTCATGGCAAGGAAGATCGCCTGGTGCGCCCCGGCTGCGGCAAAGCCGTTGCTCGTGCCATTCGTGGCGCCGAACTGCACATGATTCCCGGCATGGGCCACGATCTGCCGCGCGCGCTCTGGCCCAAGCTTGTGCACCTGATCGACAGCAACGCAAAGCGGCGCTGACCCCGTGTCTGCATCGCAAATGGCAACGGGCGCTGGTCAGTAAATTTTCAGGCAGCCACAGTAATGGGCGTGCTCATCGAAACAGGTGCTTTTGGCAGGCATGAAGTGAGCTGTTTTGATTGATAACCTTCTGATGTGATGTCTTTTGAGGTCACTTGCCCTTGCGTCGTATAGCTTTATGCCGAAATAATTTCCGCTGCGCCCTGCCTATCTTCTAAATACGCATTGCAATTCCTCCGCTGTTTGCACTAGCCTGCCTGAGCAGTTTTCATGACTGCTTCTTTATTTAGCGGCGCCTACCTTGCGCGCTCATGGAAAATTCGAGGACAGGATGTCATTTCAGCGCAAGCCATCATTGGCATGGCAATTCATTGCTGCATTCATTTTCATTTTCCTTTTTGTCGGGAACAGCCATGCGGTTGATGGCGAGATGTCGTGGGTATGGAAATACGGCAACACTGTTCATGACAGCAAAGCGGCGGCGGTTGCGGCGATGCGAGCGGCTGCCACAAATGGTAGCTATCTGACGCGCGAGACGATCAGCAGCATTACGGCCACGGATGCCCGATATAAATACACGGCCCTTGACATTGATCCGGACTTTTCAGATTGGGGAAATTACTATATTGCGCAGCGTGGGCTTGGAGGGTGGTCTAACGGCCCGTTCACAACGGCAGAGGCCGCACTTGTCGCCTCAGAAGGAAAGTACAAGCCTAACAGTACTTGTCCAGCGGCTACTTTTTTCATAAATGGTGGCTGGGTTGATGCTCCTGAAGCGACTACATCAGGTTCGGATATGGGTTATGTAATTGTCCAGAATCAGACGCTTGGAATGAGATATAAAAAAAGGCCCTCAAGTGATTTTTATGCGGGCTGTATAGAAGATGTCGTCGTCAACGATTCTAGTTTCATGATCAGGCGCAAGCGTACGGTCGGCTGTTCTTTGCCGTACAGCAAAAATACCTATACTGGAAAATGCGTTATCACCAGTAGCGGTATCGTCTACCGTAAGCTCGCTGATCATGGCTGCTCGGTGAAGGCAGGCAATCCCTGTGATGCCGCCTCGGGTGAAAAGTCGTTGACCGAAAATGATTATGCCGCCGCACACTTCAGTTTTACCCGGCATTACAGCTCCACCGGATTTGATGCCAACTTCATCAGTATTAACTCACCCGGCTGGTCGCACAATTTTGATGCGCGCATAGCGCCGAATCAGTATGGTGGTTTTGCAGGAGGCTTGTTGCATTCGGGCAAGGTGTATGGGCTCGCTGCCGCAGGAACGGGCGCCTACAAGGTAGCTAACTCGACCATCGAATTGCGCAAACTCGCCAACGGTACCTGGCTGCTCGAAAAAGATGGCGCCCGCGACATCTTCGATGGCACGAGCGGCCTGCTGCTGAGTCGTGAGCTGCGTCGGGGCTTTGTACTCACGCTCACCTATGATGCAGACAAGCGTCTGACTTCGATTGCTGATCCGGCAGGCCGCACGCTGCTGCTCGACTACGACGCCCACAACCGGCTGGCACGGCTCACCACTCCCGGCGGACTTGAAACCACCTACAGCTACGACTCCACCGGAAATCTGGCCGCCGTCACCCGGCCAGACGGTAGCGTCCGCCAGTACCATTACGAAGACAGCAATTTTCCCCATGCCGTCACCGGCATCACCGATGAGAACGGCCATCGCTACGCCACCTACAGCTACGACAGTCTCGGTCGTGCGGTGTCCACCTCCCATGCCGGTGGCATCGGTCTGCACACGCTCACCTACAACATCGACAATACCGTCGTCACTAACCCGCTAGGCGCGCAAACCACCTACAAGTTCAAAACTATCAACGGTAGCCGTCCGGTGCACACCCGCACCGAGCCCTGTACCAGTTGCGGCTCTGGCGTCAGCGTCACCACCCATGCCTACGACTCGATGGGCAATGTCACCCAGCGCACCGATGGCCGCGGCATCGTCACCAAATACACCTTCAATACCAGCCGCAATCTCGAAACCGCCCGCACCGAAGCCTTTGGCACACCACTGGCGCGCACCATCAGCACGCAGTGGCATGCCACCTTGCGCCGCCCCGTGCAAATCACCGAGCCGGGCCGCATCACGGCCTTCACCTACGATGCCGATGGCAACCTGCTCACACGCAGCGTCACCGCCAGCAGCCAGACCCGCACCTGGACGTACACCTACAACAGCGCCGGGCAAGTCCTCACCGAAGACGGCCCGCGCACCGACGTCAGCGACATCACCACCTACACCTACGATGCGCAGGGCAACCTCGCCAGCCTCAGTAACGCACTCGGCCACGTCACCCAGGTCACGCAGTACGATCTCGACGGCCGCCCGCTGACGCTGGCCGATGCCAACGGCGTCGGCACCACGCTCGCCTACGACCTGCGCGGTCGCCTCACCAGCAGCACGCGTGCCGGCGCTGTCACCAGCTTCACCTACGACAACGTCGGCAACGTGCTGACCAGCACCGACCCCGCCGGCGTCACGCTTACCTACGGCTACGATGACGACAATCGCCTCATCCGCATCACCGACGCCGCCGGCAACCGCATCGAGTACACGCTGAACCTGCTCGGCGGCCGCACCAGCGAGCAGGTGTTCGATCCGGCCAACCAGCTCGCGTTCGCGCGCAGCCAGGTCTTCGACACGCTGAACCGCCTGCAGCAGGTGCTGAATGCCGGCAACCAGGAACGCCAGAGTTACACCTACGATGCCGCCGGCAATGTGCTGAGCCAGAAAGACGGGCTGCTGCATGGCACCACGTCCACCTGGGATGCGCTCGGCCGTCTTGCCAGCAGCCTCGATTCCGCTGGCGGCAACACCGTCTACGGCTACGACGCGCAGGACAACCTGACCTCGGTCACCGACGCCGCCGGCCTCGTCACCTCCTACGCCTACAACGGCTTCGGCGAGCGCACCAGCGAGACCAGCCCCAACACCGGCACCACCACCTTCACGCGCGGCAGCGCCGGCCAGTTGCTCACCCGCACTGACGCGCGCGGCGTTACCACCAGCTACAGCCACGACGCGCTCGGCCGCGTCACCGCCATCACGCACCCCAACAGCGCGCTCAACTTAAGTTTCAGCTACGACCAGGGCACGCACGGCATCGGTCGCCTCACCGGCATGACCGATGCCAGCGGCAGCACGTACTACAGCTACGACAGCCTGGGCCAGCTCACCGGCGTGCAGCATGCCGGCCTTGGCATCAGCTACCTCTACGATGCCGCCGGCCGCCTCACCCGCCTGACCTACCCCAGCGGCCATGCGCTGGTATATGCACGCGACAACGCCGGCCGCGTCAGCAGCCTCACCCTCGAGATCAACGGCCAGACCTGGCCGGTGGCCAGCAACATCCACTGGCATCCGCAGGGCGGCCTCGCCGCGCTCACCTAC
>JAUXNL010000457.1 GCA_030684415.1 Moraxellaceae bacterium
CCGCTTGAATGCGCGCGTCTTTCCCGGACTTTCCGTCATGACCTTTCGCCGTTTCCTGTTTCGTCTGTTGCTGGTGTCCTGCGCACTGTTTGTCGGCTACCAGTTGTGGCTGCTCGGCCATGTCATCTGGTGGATTGACCACAATCCCTCGCGCTCCGCTTTCATGGAGGCGCGTCTGGATGAGCTTCAAGACAACGACCCGGATGCCAAGCTGCGACATGAGTGGGTGACCTACGACAGGATTTCCATTCACCTCAAGCGCGCCATGATTGCCAGCGAAGATGCCAAGTTCCTCCAGCACGAAGGTTTCGACTGGGAAGGCATGCAGACCGCCTGGGAGAAAAACCTGAAGAAAGGAAAAATCGTTGCCGGCGGATCAACGATTTCGCAGCAGCTCGCGAAGAATCTGTTTCTCTCCGGCAAGCGCACACCGTGGCGTAAGGGGCAGGAAGCCATTGTGGCGGTCATGCTCGAACAGTGCATGAGCAAGCGCCGCATCTTCGAGATCTACCTGAACGTTATCGAGTGGGGGAACGGCGTGTTTGGTGCCGAGGCCGCCGCGCGACATTATTACGGCACTTCGGCGCGCGGGCTTGGCCCGGCGCAGGCAGCTAAACTGGCGGCCATGGTGCCCAATCCACGCTTCTACGATAAAAACCGCAACGCACGTGGCCTCAACCGCAAAGCGGCCATCATCCAGCGGCGTATGCAGCAGGTATCGGTGCCGCGCTAAGGCTTCTTGCAAAGCCAGAAGCTGATTCATGAGCCGGTGTGAGTTTTTTGGGCACAGACTGCCCGGCGAGGATAGACGACAGTCGGGGGTTGACCGACTGCATGGCCAATACCAGCATTTGGCATCTATTGGTAACAGAGGGTTCGGCCATGGCTAAAAACACCAGCATCAGTCTCGGCGACCACTTTGAGGGCTTCATTTCCCACCAGGTTGAGAGTGGCCGATATGGGTCTGCTAGCGAAGTGGTTCGAGCCGGCCTGCGCTTGCTCGAAGACAGCGAAAGCAAGCTGAACACGCTGCGCCGATTGCTTGCCGAGGGTGAGCAAAGCGGCATTGCCGACTACGACTACCAAAGCTTCATTGCCGAGTTGGACGCTCGCCAGAAATGAGGCCATTTGTCCTAACCCGAAGCGCTCTCTCCGACCTCCGCTCCATTCAACCTTTACCGAAGGACGCTGGGGCCGCGAACAACGAAACGTATACCTGAAGCAGTTCGACGACGCGTTTCACACGCTTGCCGAATCGCCCGCTTTGGGGGCTGCCTGCGACGGCATCATGCCAGGCTATCGAAAATTTCTGCAGGGAAGCCACGTCATTTACTTCAAGAGCGGGACGAAAAGCGTAATTGAGATTATCCGCATCCTGCATCAAAGCATGGATATTGAGGCACAGTTTCACGGCGCATAACGTAGAGCTAACCAGCGCTGCGCGGCTTTATCGCGCAGCACCCAGCGACTAAAGAGAGCGAGATTGAGCGCAGGGTTAGGTTTCTTCATGCCAAGACTCTCTTTCATGCGCGATTGAGGTGAATTCAATACGTAATTCAAATGGCAAAAGTAGTTTGGGTCTGCTCTGGAGTAACAGGGGAGTCAGGGGGAGCGGAGTGAATGGAAAAGCGACGGCACCAAGAAAAAGAAAACGCTGTTGGCCCGAATGGTCTGCGCTGGCGCTAATCAGAAGCTCACGGGCGTAGTGGAAGCCGGTCGTTCAGTTCATAGCAGGTGCTGCGCCCACCGGCTTCCGTTTTTCGCAAAACACCTCGTGCCAGCAGATCGTTGATGTCGCGCAGCGCTGTGTCTGGCGAGCACTTGGCAATTGCCGCCCATTTGCTGCTAGTGAGCTTGCCCTCGAAGCCATCCAGCAACTTGTTGAGCAACTTCACCTGCCGCTCGTTCAGCGGCATCGTTCCCCAATGCTGCCAGAAGCGTGTTCTGGTCAGAACGGCATCGAGAGTGCTGTGCGCCTGATCGACAGCACGATGCAGCGTCTCCAGAAACCAGGCAAGCCACTCGGTGACATCCAGCGTGTGTGTGTCATGGCTGTCCCTGCGCATGCCGCCAGTGCTGCTGTCGTGAAAATTTGTGGCCGGCAAATTTTTCTGTGTCCGCTCCAGAATGTCGTAGTAGGCCTTGCGCTCGCGCTGGATTTGCGCCGACAGGCTGTAAAAGCGCTGAGGGCTGCCGTCGGCACGCGCCAGCAGAAGGTCGCCGATGGCCCGAGCGATACGGCCGTTGCCATCATCGAACGGGTGCAGGGTGACAAACCACAGATGGCCAAGCCCGGCTTTGATGAGTGGGGCATCGTTCGATGCGCCATTCAGCCAGTCGAAAAAGCGGCCGGTTTCAGCATCGAGACGATCAGCCGGTGGCGCCTCGAAATGCACCCGCTGCCGACCAATCGGGCCGGACACGACCTGCATCGGGCCATTGGCATCGTCGCGCCAACTACCGACCCTGATTCTGGAAAGCCCAGAGTAGCCGGTGGGGAACAGGGCGGCGTGCCAGCCGAACAGCCGTTCCGGTGACACCGTTGCCTGACAGTTGGCGGTGGCATCGAGCACCATGCCGACGACACCTTCGACGTGGCGGTCGACCGGCGCCAATGCGCCGATGTCTACGCCGAGCCTGCGGGCGATGGAGGAGCGTACGGATTGGGTATCGAGTTGCTCCCCCTCGATGGCGCTGGTCTTGATGACATCCTCGGTAAGCGCCGCAAGGCTGGCCTGATCGCGGAGTGCCATGCCGACATCGGCCAGCCGGCCCATCAGCCGTCCTTGGGCGTGACTGACCTCGGCCATGGGGCCGGCCAGAGCCGACAGGTCGAAGCGCCAGTGGGGCCAGCCGCTGGCCTGCCAGATGTAGTTGTAATCGCTGCTATTCATGCGGAGATTGTCGGCGGCAATCTCCACAGGAGCAAGCTATTTGCCGCATATCATGCGGCGAAAAGAGAGGCGTTCGCCGCATGAAGGCTTTGCAGGATCGGCTCTTGGCGCGCACAGCCAGCGTGAGAGGCCCAATCGGCTCCAGATCCGCCGTCAGTGGGCCATCCATCCTCAGCGTCATACGTCAGGAAATAATCCAGCGTGAATTGCGGATGGATGCACGGTAATCACATCTGGGAAATGTCGACGGCTTACGCCTTGCTGCCAACCTTGTAGGTGAGCGTGGCGCCAGCCGCTCCGGGCGCCGGTATGAGCGGCCAGTGGATTTCGGTCGCGGTGGCGCTTATCACTATGTCGGAGCCTGAGATGTTGTCGGTCTGATCAAGGCCGGCGACGCGGATGCCATGAGCTCATCCAAGCTCTTCAATCCGGGTTTCCGAAATGAACTAATAATCCAAATACGTATGAATTTCGTCTAAAAGAATTGGCGAGCTATCCGACAAGGTATCAGCAAGCGCCATCAAGTCCTGAGCAATAAAACGGCTCTTTAGTCGCTCACTAATCAACTCAACATCAGTGACCTCAATCACTGAAAGACCATACTCTCTCATAATCAAGTCAATGCTCCTTAGAAAATCCGACTTTCGATTTGAGAGAGCAACAACTTGAACGAACGCCCCGAGAGCGCCCTCCAAAATATCAGAACCCGGCAACGGCTCTACCTCCACAAGGCCTATCCACTTTTTTTTCATGAATCCCAGCAATCAATCACCCCGACCCCTGTATTTCCATGGAGGTAGTGGGTGCCTGATCTTCAGTTTCAGTTACGCAGGCTTAAGCGGATGCTGTTCAGCCGCGAGCGTTTTTCTTCTTCATCTAATGGATTAGTTCGGTTCCTTTATTTTCTTTGTGGGTTCCACTATTTCGCGGCGAAGAAGTAAGTGAGCCATAAATAAAAATGTAAAAAAAGAAAATATTCCATATAAATATCCAATAAATGTGATCAATTTCAGCGATCCTAAAGTGCCGCTCACAATGCCTAGTAGTTCATTATAGGAGTGGCACTCGCCTCCATTAAGGGAGACTGCTTCCTTGGGGGGGGGTGAAGCGTTAGCATGTTTGATTGCTAGACATTCATCGCCCGTACCTGCAGACATGCCGGCGGTGGCGGCGATTATTTTCATGGAGAGCTTAATAGATGCATAGCTCTTAGAGAGAAATATTACTCCACTAAAATTAATGAGAAATAGAGTGATTAAAATAAAAATAATAGCCCTATTACTAAGTCTCATATCAGCCTCTGAATCATATGATGGAAATACGCATTGCTCTTGAGTCTGCAAAAAATCAACCAGTGGAGCAATGAGAGCTGCTCGCTGAGTGCTTGAATCGCATATAAGAAATGGGTCGGCTGCGTCTTGTCAAAAAGCAGTTACATAGTTCAATTTACAGCCTCTGTAGGTTATACGGAATCTCGATTTGCCGATCAAGGGGGCATCCTACCGCATCCCACCCAGACCACTTTCTAATAAAAATTGCACTTCATGGTTGAATCCGCCAAACATATCGCCATCAATATATTTATTTTTTATGGCGGCGGCATTAAACATATCCCTCTTCCCAGTGATCTCTGCCAACTGTATAGAAATCAATTCCAAATCCATCTGGCTTGTCCCTAAAGCCAGGCATTTTTCTCAGGCGTTTGATTGCACTTTTCGCGTCTTTTTTTTCAAATATACGCCAATAAATTTGATATCCTCACTCCCATCTGCATGGTCATTTGCATGAAGCAATATATAGACCTGATCACACATGTAAGCCTCCTAAAACGATCTATCACCAAATTTGCAACTTGCTGCATTCAGAGGCACGTTCTCTGCCCTCCCACTTTTCTGCGCCATACTTGTCATTCATGTAATAAATCACTTCGATCCTCTTATTTCTTTTTCGGGATTGAGCGGAATAAGCTCACAAAATCAGGGCACATACACGAGCTGAATATCGAATACATAGGATGCCCCACTCTCATAGACCCTGACTGACAAAACCAAATCGCTAGCACCCTCCTCAAGGGTATATAAATCGATCAATAGATCCCAGTAGTCATCCATCCATTGGCAAACAGACGTATCCCACGCCTCCTCAGGCAGTCCGACCAAATGCCCACCATAGGTCGCAAGATTCTCGGCTATTATGTCAGCAATATCATCAGGAACGGGGCAGACACCATTTATTTTGCGGTTAACTTTATAATCGCCATCCTTTAACGCCCCAACGATATCTGAGAGCGTGCCCCGCCACTCACTTGGAATTGGCGTTTCATTAGCATCATCTTTTACTATCGGAAATTTATCAGTAATCATCGCTATCGCCTCTATTGGGCCCCCTATGCTTCATGGCGACTTTGTTTTCACAATGTTAATCAGTGCAAATTTATTCAGCGCAGAAGATGACGTGCACCAAACATTTTCCAATCCCTCTACCCGAACTGGCCACACCCCCATTCGAGCGAACTCAATTAAATCATCTGCCATAGATTTACCCCAAACATAGTCTTTGTCTTTTTGAATGACCGTGATAAATTTTATCAGTGCTTTACGAACACCTCGCGCTTTGATTTGGCGTAAATATGTGCCGCCATCATAATCAATCACAAACGTGTAAATTGAAGTCACGTCATTTGCCCTTTATTCAATAAGTTTCACAGCTTTCGGCGGCTTTGCATTGCGCATCCTGACTTGCGCAATAATTCACCCCGCCCCTTTATTTCCCTTCATTAGGCGATTTTCGCCGGCGCCATTATTTTTTGCCTTGGCAATCTCATTTTCGACATGATCGTGAAATCCTTGATGCGAGTACCCAACAAGAGTTCTTTCCGCATCCACAGGATGGCCATATTGATAAGTGTATTTTTCTACATATGACTTTTCAGGCTCATGATGGCCCGAGAAATACCTATAAGAAGCAACCAAAGACCCATCCAAGAACTCAAAATATATGTCATAGAGATTATCAAGATGTATATCAACCACACCGATCACGGGAGATCCAAATAAATAATAATATTTTGTTTCTGGATAGCCATCAAAATTCTGATCATGCTTACTTGATATGGCTTCAGTGCCGTCACCATAAAAATAAGACTCATCAGTTTTGCCATCAAAATTTATATCCCAAATCTCATAGTATCCATCCTTGGAATACTCATAAAAGACGTCAGCTTTACCATCACCATTTCTGTCCCTTTTCGACGAGTCATTGACGCTTTTCCCTCCAAGATACTGCCCATCACACGAGCAAACAGCAAGGGCAATAAAAAGACTGAAAACTAGCTTATTCATTAAATGTCTTCTCCTTTGAATCAAAGGCGTCGGAGTAAATAAAAATCCGCCGGCTTGCATTTTAAATGTGATTGCGCTTTTCCTTTCTTCGTCATCTACTCGGCGGGTTGTAGTTGAGCAGCCAATGGTCACCACTGCCCGGCCAGTTGAAGTGCCCGATGCAGCCGGCACCGTTCGTATCGAGCATGATCGATGCGCCCGTGGCCCCGCTCACATCCCCTCCACGAAAACTGTGCCACTTACGCTGGCTTTTCCATCTGCTGCAGCGCGCCACGGAAAATCGCGGCGGCGCAGGCCACCACTTCCGCCTGTGGCTGTGCGAATCCCATCAGCAGCCACCGTGCGGCAATACCCACCACGGCACCCACAAGGCCCACGGTCAGCGTGTCACGATCAATATCGGAAGGCCGCCCGCCCGAGGTGGGTAGCTGGCTGATATACAACTCGCGCATCAGCGTGGCAAAGCGCTCCACCGTCTGGCGGTAAAGCTGATCGACTCGCGGGCTCACGCCCAGCACTTCTACAAACTGGATGCGTGCTGTGGCCGGGCGTTCACGGGCAAGCGTGAACAGGGCATTGAGCCCGGCTTCGATCATGGCATCGGGGTTGCGGGGGGCCGTGATGAAGGCGCTCAGCACGCGCTCATGCTGCACGGCAATCACCTGTTCATACACGGCGCAGAGCAGGTCTTCGCTGTTGGCAAATGATTCGTAGAAATAGCGCTCGGTGAGGCCGGCTTCGGCGCAGAGGCCACGCACGGTGGCGCCGTGGTAGCCCTGTTCGCCAAAGACGGTGATGCCGGCTTCGATCAGGCGCTGGCGCCGTTCCTGCTGCCGTTCTTCGGCGCTGGCCCCGCGATAGCGGCGGCGGGCTTGCTCATGGCCGGGGGCGGGTTCCTGCTCGTTCATGACATGAAGTGCCTGGGTGTCGGGAGCGTCTATGGAGGATGCCGTCAGTGCGGGCCGCTATGGCCTTAAATGACTGAATCATGACGCGCGCTGCGGTTGACAGGCTAAGGTCGCCTGCATAATGTGACAACGCATGTTGCCAGATGGTTCCGGTGCTCACAAGTTACCGAGCCCGGAACAGGGGCGCGGGGTGTTTCCCGCCCCGGTGTCGCGCCCTTCGGCAATGCCTCCCCATTACCCATAGCAGGAAACAGAACATGAAGACGCTCAAAGACAAGGTTGCCGCCATCACCGGTGCGGGCTCGGGCATCGGCCGCGCCACCGCCATCCTCATGGCCAGCAAAGGCTGCCATCTTGCCCTTTCCGACGTGAACGAAGCCGGCCTTGCTGAGACTGCCGAAAAGGCGCGCCAGCATGGCGTGAAAGTCACCACCAAGAAGGTGGACGTGGCCAGCCGTGAGCAGATGTACACCTGGGCCGAAGACGTTGTGCGTGACCATGGCCTCGTCAACATCATCTTCAACAATGCCGGTGTTGCCCTTGGCGCGACGGTTGAAGACATGCAGTACGACGATTTCGAATGGCTGATGGGCATCAATTTCTGGGGCGTGGTGTACGGCACCAAGGCGTTCCTGCCGCATATCAAGACCGCGGGTGAAGGCGCCATCGTCAATGTGTCGTCCGTGTTCGGCCTGATCGCCGTGCCGACGCAATCGGCTTACAACGCCGCCAAATTCGCTGTGAAGGGCTTTACCGAAGCGCTGCGCGAAGAAATGGAAATTGCAGGCACCAACATCGGCGTGACCTGCGTGCACCCGGGGGGCATCAAGACCAACATCGCCCGTAATGCTCGCGTGACCGAAACCAAGGGGCTGGTGGACGAAAAGTCCACGCGCGATTTCGAGAAGGCCTTCATCACCACGCCGGAAAAGGCCGCTGAGGCCGTGGTTGGCGCCATCATGAAGAACAGCCGTCGTCTGCTGATCGGACCGGATGCCGTGGCCATCGACCTGATGCAGCGCTTCCTGCCAACGCAGTACCAGCGCATTCTCGAAGTGGGTGCCAAGCAGCGTGCCCGTAAGCTGGGCGGTGTTGGCGTGGTCTGACCCGCCTCGCGACCTTGAGCGCTTGCTGAAGATTGTTGGCGGCAGGCACTAACAGCTTGCTGAAAAAGCCCTGGAGGGGCGTTTTTCAGCAAGCGGCTAAAGATGCTGTATCCCGGAGCCGGCAGCGTTATTCTCGCTGCCGGCTTTTTTATGGATGAAGGATAGAGGGCATGACTGATTATCTGCGGCGCAATCTGGAAGAGGTCGACCTGACGCCGGGGCGCGGCCGCGTCAGTGGCAGCCTGTCGGTGGGGCTGGGTCTGCTGGGCATCATGGGTGCGCTGTGTTTTCTGTTTCCTGATCTGCTCACCACGCCCGATTTCCAGCCGCTCTACAACGCGACGGTTTTGCGTCAGGTGCTGTTTGGTGGGATCGGCTTCGCGTTCGTGTTCGGCTTTTACAGTGTGATGCAAGGCCACAGCCGCTGGCTGGGCTTGGTCGGGCTTGCGCTCAGCAGTGTGGCGGCGGTACTTGGGAGCATGGAGACTGAGCGTGCTTTGCCGGCCGAGCGCAGCCTTTATGCCGGGCTCGATTATTTTGTGCTGACCTTGCTGGTGCTGGCGTTGGTCTTCATTCCGCTGGAGCGCCTGTTCCCCAAATCGCCCGAACAGAAAACCCTGCGCGCCGGTTGGACGACCGATCTAAAGTATTTTCTCTTCAGCCATCTGGGTGTGCAGATCATCAGCTTTTTTACGGTGATTCCGGCGCAGCATTTCTTTGCCTGGCTGATTGATGCGGACTTTCAGCGCCTGATTGCCAGCCAGCCGGTGTGGCTGCAATTCATCGAGATTCTGGTAGTGGTCGATTTCACCACCTACTGGATGCACCGCAGCATGCACGAGGTGCCGTGGCTCTGGAAAATCCATGCGGTCCATCACTCCACCTTGCAGATGGACTGGCTGGCGTCGTCACGCATCCACTTTCTGGAAATCGTCAGCAACCGTTTGCTGGGCTATCTGCCGATTTTCATCCTCGGCTTTACCCCGGCGGCGGTGTATGCCTACCTCGTGTTTGTATCGTTTCACGCGATTTTCATTCATGCCAATGTGCGTTTTCGTTTTCCGGTCATTCGCCATCTGTTGGCGACGCCGGAGTTCCATCATTGGCACCACACCTCGCAAGACGAAGGTGTCGACATCAACTACGCGGGCTTTCTGCCGATCTATGATCGCCTTTTCGGCACCTATTACTTGCCGGCGAATTTGCCGGAACGCTACGGTACGCGTGGTGCGCCCTTGCCGGAGGGATTTACGGATCAGTTCCTGTACCCGTTCCGGCAGTGGCAGGAAATGCGTGCCGCCCGCAAGCCGGATGACTCGGCGTCGCACTGACCGCTTGCTGAAAAATGCTTTCCAGCAAGCGGCTTCTCGGGCAGGGAGGGCCGTCAATCACCCTTAAGTGAGTGATTCAGCGTGGAGCGATTCCGGACATGTGCGAAATCGCGGGTTGAAAAAACCCGGGTTGGCCTTTTTCAGCAAACGCTTAAGTGGTCAGGCGGAGATAAGTGATGGTCGTTGATGGACGAAAGGTAGTTCTGGCGCTGTTTGGATTAGTGCTGTCGGGCTGCGCGCCGTTCCAGACGCGACCACTGGATTCGCTGGAGCGGCTGCTGCTACAGGAGCGCTATGCCGATGTGCTGGCGCACAGCAGTCGTGAGCGGCTGGTGCACATCAATCTGTATTCCAGCCTTGTGGCTCACGATATTGCACAAGTGATGGTGCACGGGCGCGCTGCGCCACCGTTGCTCTGCGCGCCGATACTGGAGCGCTACCCCACAACGATTGCCACGACCATGGAAGTGTGTCGGCAGTTGCAAAAGAAACTGGCGGGCGAGCTTGTCAGTGACGAAGAGTTGTTGGCCATGGATGACATTGCGCGGCGCCAGTTCCCGCGTGAGCGTTATCTGGTGACGGTGATGACGAGGGTTCGCGCCGCTCCGCTGAAATGAAGCCAGCGGCATCGATGGCGCTACGGCGTAGTGTGTCGTGATTTCTTTGTATCGGCTTTTCGGGTGGTTCAGTCGTGGGCTGTTTGGGTGTTTGCTTGCGCGGCTGTTGCCACAGCAGGCAACGGCAGAAGCCCTTAACTGCCGCCCACAAAACTCAGTTGGCGCCAGCTTTCATAAATCACCACGGCCGCTGAATTCGACAGGTTCAGGCTGCGGCTGTCCGGCCGCATCGGCAGGCGCAGGCGGCGGTCGGGTGTGAATTCCGCCAACACCTCCGGTGGCAGGCCGCGTGTCTCCGGCCCGAAAACGAATGCATCGCCGGCGCGCACGTCCAGCGCATGAAACGGCGCACTGCCCTTGGTGGTCATGGCGAAAAGCCGTGGCGGCTCTGCGCTGGCGATGAAGTCTGCCAGCGTGTCGTGCACCTGCATGTCGGCCCACTCGTGGTAGTCCAGCCCGGCGCGTTTGAGCTTGCGGTCGTCGAGCTCGAAACCGAGCGGGCGCACAAGGTGCAGCGCCGCACCGGTGTTGGCGCAGAGGCGGATGATGTTGCCGGTGTTGCCGGGAATTTCCGGCTGGAAGAGAACGATGCGGATCATGGGCGCGGAGTGTAGCCGAAGCGGCGGTGTCAACCGATGGGGGCGGCTGGCGTTAATCAGGGGGAGAGCCGGCTCAGCCTCATCCCTGACCCGAACCAAAGGACATACCCCATGAATATCCGTTCCCTGAATCACCGCCAGACCGTTCTGGCCCTTGGCCTTGTCGCCCTGATGGGCAGCACCGCCAGCTTTGCCAATGATGGTCGTGAAAAGCGCGAAGGCCGCCATGGCGGCAAGCCCGGCAGCTTCACCACTGAGGTCGTGACCACCACCGACGATGGCAAGGTTTTCAAACGCCGTATCGAGCAGAAAGTGGCGGATGGCAAACTGGAGCGCCGCACGCAGGTCACGCGCCCGGATGGCAAGACTGCCAGCCAGGTGTTGATCGCCACACGTGATGGCGACAAGGGCGTCACGCGCAAGGTCGAGGGCACCGACTTCGACGGCAAGCCCTATGTCCGCGAAAGCACGCACCGCCGTGAAGGCGAGGGCCGCGCGCCTCATGCGGGCAAGTGGCGTGAGCATGCACGTGCCGACAAGGCGTCGGCCGATGGCGGCGCACGCTGATCATGGCGCGCGGGCAGACGGTGCCGGCAAACCTTTCGCTGGCGCCAGTGCTTGCGTATCGTAGCGGCGGCCCCACAGCCGTGACGCCCGTCGCTACGACGGCAGCCCCCCCTTCTTCCGGTTCCGCCAGGTTTTCGCCCATGACTGATGCCGTAACGCCGCTGTCGCTCGACGCCTTCCTTCGGGAAGTCGGGCGGCGTGCACAGGTGATGGCGGAAATTGCCACGCGTGACCGTGAGGCGGCGCTCGATATCGTGCAGGACAGCATGTTGGCGCTGGCCACGCGCTATGCCGACAAGCCGGCAGCCGAATGGGGGCCACTGTTCCAGACCATCTTGCAAAGCCGCATCATGGACTGGCATCGCACGCGCACCCGGCGTGGCCGGTGGTTCACCTGGCTGGCGCCGCGCGATGACGAGGACGACAGCGACCCGTGGGCCGACGTGCCGGAACAGCAGAGCTCCGATCCTGCCCTGCTGCTGGAACGGGCGCGTGACATGGAGACGGTGCAGGCGGCGCTGGCGGCATTGCCGCTGCGCCAGCAGCAAGCCTTCATGCTGCGCATCTGGGAAGGGTTGGATACCGCGGCAACGGCCCGTGCCATGGGCTGTTCGGAAGGAAGTGTGAAAACGCATTTGTCGCGAGCCATGCAGGTATTGCGTGCTCGCCTGGAGGATGGCCATGAGGCCGACTGACGTGAACGCTGCGGACCCCAACGCCGATGGCGTGAACAGCAAAGGCTTGAGTCAAGCGGACCTGAATGAGGCTGGCATGAATGATGACGACGCGCTGACACCCTCCGAGCGTGAATTGGCGGGCGTGTTGCGGCACACGCTGGAGCAGGCCGCTGCGCAGCCGGATACCACACTGGATGCGGCATTGGCCGCCACACGTGCACAAGTGCAGGACTTGCGTGCACGGCCTTCGCGCCGTCCACAGGCATGGATGGTGGCCGGCGGTTTTGCGCTCGCCGCCAGCTTGGCCGTCGTGGTGGTGTTGCCGGAGCGACAGGCGCCGACGACGCGTGGCGTGTCGGTGGTGAGTCTGGCCGCGGCACCGGCGACGGCTGTTGACCTGCAGTTGCTGGATGATCTGGATTTGTTGATGGCAATGGGGGAGCCGGCGAATGGCAGTTGAGCGGTTGTTGCCTGCGCATCCCTGTGCTGGAGAAGGTGTAATGAAAAATCGGCGGTGCGATTCAGTAAGGTTCTGGTCTGGTTGGCTTGGCTTGATGCGGTCGTGCGCAATGAAGCCCCGCTCATTGGGGCTCGGGTCGTTGCTGCTGGGGCGAGCACTGTTGGCCTCATGGCTGATGGCGAGTTCGCTGGTGCTGGCGGCTCCGGCCGATTTCGAACAGCTTGACCCGGAGACGCAAGCCTTTCTAGGCAAGGTTCGTGATGACTGGCGTCAGCTCTCGCCAGAGCGTCGCGATGCTTTGTTGCAGCGCGTGCAGGAATGGAAAAGCCTGCCGCCAGAGCAGCGTGAAGAGTTGCGCGCCCGACATCAGCGCTTTCGCCAGTTACCACCAGAAGAGCAGGAGGCCCTTCGCAAGAAATTTTCAGACTGGCGCAAGCGCCCGCCTGAAGAGCGTGAAGCCTTGCGTGACAAGTGGCGCAGCATGAGCCCGGAGGAAAAGCGCGAAGCCGCGAAGCGTGGCGGTTTTGATCAAGGTCGTGATCGCGGCGCTGTACCTGACGAGGCGCGCAAGGAAAAACGCGAAGACCGCCCACACAAAGACCGTCCAAACAAAGACAAAGGGCGTGATAAAGAGTCGCGCCATGATAAAGAATCGGGCCGTGACGGTGAGCGGGGCCAGCGCGAATGGCGTTGAAAAAGTTTTCTTGAGCTTTTCCCTGCGTGGCGCGGCCCAGCCTATGTCTGTCGCGGCACTGTAGGGCGGTGATGTCTCGCAGTACGAGGTACTACAAGAGTGGCCCGTGTTGGGTGTGTTGAAGATGCCTTGCTGAATAAAAAGCCGTCACGAAAGTGACGGCTTTTTATTGGCCAAGAAGTCTCTGCAAGCGTGAAGCCGTTCGGGTTGAGGGCTTCCACAGAGCCTACCTGTGCGTGCTCCAAATGGGCTTCCGATTGACTCAGCAATGCCTTGACGCCGCATGAGCAGTATTTTCCGGCCAGCAGCTAAGCGCGAGTGGCACTATTCGGAGACTTCGCCAATAAATGCGCAGCAATCAGTCTTCGTCGTCTTCGCCTGCAATCTCCATTTTCAGTTCTTTGATCTTGCGGGTGAGCGTGTTGCGGCCCCAGCCCAGCAATTCGGCGGCGTCACGGCGACGGCCGCCGGTGTGGTTCAGTGCGCTGGTGATCATGATGCGTTCAAACGCTGGCATGGCGGTGTCCAGCAAGGGGGCGCCGCCGGCCGCCAGTTGTTTGCGTGCCCAGTCGGCCAATGACTGCTCCCAGCCCTGTGCGGGCCGCGCGCTGTCGGCGTCAGGAGTGGTGCGCATTTCCGGTGGCAGATCGCTCACCAGGATTTCGCGCCCCGAGGCCATGACCGTCAGCCAGCGGCAAGTGTTTTCAAGCTGGCGCACATTGCCGGGCCACGGCAGTTGCTGCAAGTAGGCGGCGGTTTCCGGGCGCAGTACCTTGTGTTCTACATTCAACTCACGCGCGGCACGCACCAGAAAATGCGCGGCCAGCGCGCCGATGTCTTCGCGGCGGTCGCGCAAGCGCGGAATGTGCACACGGATCACGTTCAGGCGATGGAACAAATCTTCGCGGAACTTACCTTCTGCCACCAGTCGCTCAAGGTTCTGGTGCGTGGCGGCAATGATGCGTACATCCACTTTGACCGGGGTATGGCCACCGACGCGGTAGAACTCGCCATCCGCCAGCACACGCAACAGACGGGTTTGTGTTTCCAGCGGCATGTCGCCGATTTCATCCAGAAACAGCGTGCCTCCGTTCGCTTGCTCGAACCGGCCCTGGCGCTGTGCGCTGGCACCGGTGAAGGCGCCTTTTTCATGGCCGAACAGTTCGGACTCCATCAGGTCTTTCGGAATCGCGGCCATGTTCAGCGCAATGAAGGGGCGGCTGGCGCGCGGCGAATGACGGTGCAGTGCATGAGCGACCAGTTCTTTGCCGGTGCCAGACTCGCCATTGATGAGCACGGTGATGTTGGAGTTGGAAAGGCGGCCGATGGCACGGAAAACTTCCTGCATGGCCGGCGATTCGCCGATGATTTCTGGCGTGGCGCCCGGCAGTTCTGGCGCACCTGCATTTTTCAGTTGTTCGTGGTGATGCGCGACGGCGCGCTTGACCAGTGCAATCGCGTCGTCCACATCAAAGGGTTTCGGCAGGTATTCGAATGCACCACCCTGATAAGACGATACGGCGGAGTCCAGATCGGAATGCGCGGTCATGATGATGACGGGCAAATCCGGATGATCAAGACGGATGCGGGTCAGCAGTGACAGGCCATCGATACCGGGCATGCGGATGTCGCTGATGATGGCGTCGGGCTGTTCTTTTTCGAGTTTGGCGAGTGCGCTGTTGCCATCTTCAAACGTGACGGCATCCATGCCTTCCTGCATCAGTGCTTTTTCCAGCACCCAGCGGATCGAGCGGTCATCATCAATAATCCAGACCTTGTCGGCGCTCATGACAGTTTTCTCCCTGAAGCATTTTGCAGGGCCGCCGAGGCGGCCTCATCAACGGTGTGAGACTCAAGACGCCTGTTCACTGTCGGTCTCGAGGGGCAGCAGGATGCTGAAAGTGGTTTGCCCGGGTTTTGATTCGCATTCGATCATCCCGTGGTACTGGTGCACGATGTCCTGTGCAATCGAGAGGCCAAGTCCGGTGCCGTTGGCGCGGCCACTGACCATCGGGTAGAAAATGCTTTCCAGCAGGGTTTCGGGAATGCCCGGGCCGTTGTCGGTAATGTCGATGCGCATGACCAGACGATGGCGCACGGCACCGATCGTGAACTGGCGCAGTGGCCGCGTGCGCATGACGATGACAGGGTCTTTCTGCGCCGGATTTTCCAGCAAGGCCTGCAAGGCATTACCGCTGATATTGAGAATGGCCTGTATCAGTTGGTCGGGGTCGGCCGTGAGTTCGGGCAGTGACGGATCGTAATCGCGTCGGAAAACTACACGGCCTTCGGCTTCTACCAACAACAGCGAACGCACGCGCTCCAGGCATTCGTGGATGTTCACGCGCTGCAACTCGGGCAGTTTGCGCGGGCCCAGCATGCGGTCGGCCAGATTGCGTAGGCGATCTGTCTCTTCAATGATGATGTTGGTGTACTCGCGCACATCGGAGCCCGGCGGTGTGCGCGCCAGCAATTGCGCGGCACCACGAATGCCGCCCAAGGGATTCTTGATTTCATGCGCCACGCCACGGATGAGCGTGCGTGTCGCCTGATGGTTGGCGACGATCGATTCTTCGCGCGAGATGCGCAGCAGGCGGTCCATCTGCTGCAGCTCGATCAGCAGTGCGGTGGGAATGCCCGGCAGGATCAGGGTGGCGACGGTGTAGTCCGCGACGATTTCTTGCAGACCGACGCGCAAATGCGCCTCGCGTTTGGTGAACGGGTGCGAGCTGGCCAGGGTCTGGCGCAGCACGCTGTCGAGGCTGGTTTCACCCAGATCAATCAGGCATTCGGTCAGCGGCGCACCGATGGCGCGCAGGCGGCTCATGGCCAGTAGCGCCTCGGCGGCGGGATTGAGATAGCGCACCACCAGCGCGTCATCGACGTAGAGCACGGCGGTGCTGAGGTTGTCGAGCACGCGGCGGGCAAAGGCGTTGTCCAGCATGAAGGTTCTGCCGTGGGAAAGTCGGGCCCTCTCCGGGGCGTGTTCTGAGACGCTTGCCGAGGGGATAGCAATAAGCGCACCAATCCGGGCTCCAGTGCCATGCGCCTTGCTGCGCCATGATGGTGCGGGGCATCGGGCGTCATGATGCTGGGCTGGACGCCACATTATTGCTCTTTTTTGGGGCAATTTTTGGTGGGGTGTCTTTTTTGGTGCTTGGGCGGGGGTTCTAGTGGTGCGGAGTGTGCTGGAGCGCCACCGGGCAGGGCGCCCGGCGGCGTTGACGCAGGAAAGGCTCAGCCTTTCAGGAAGCCTTTGAGCAGGCTAGCGCCTTGGGCGAGCAGGTCGCCGCCCTGCGGCATCTGGCCGCCCGGGGTCAGCGTGTCGATCAGGCCGGGGAGCACCTGCGCCAGCTTTGCCGAGGCCTGCTGCGGGTCGATGCCCAGTTGGCGGGCGATACCGGCCACCTGCTCGTTCCCCAGCACCTGCTGGATTTGCTCGGCACTGATTGGCAGGTTCTGGCCGTTGCCGACCCAAGAGGCCACGACGTCGCCCAGGCCCTTGTCCTGAAACTGCTTCAGCAAGCCTTCAAGGCCGCCGTTCTGACTGAGCAACTGCTGGCCCAGTGACAACAGATCGGAGCCGCCGCTGCCGCCTTGTGCGCTGCCCAGCATCTTGCCGACTTCGTCCAGTAATCCCATGGTGAATCTCCTTTGCGGGTGTGGTGGGGGTTGGGGTGGGAGAGGATGCAGCGAGGCCGGAGCATAGGCGCTCGGGCCGTCATCGGTGTGACGGGTTACAAATAGCCGCCATGCCTTCCTCCCTATCAAAAAGCCTCTGTGCCGATCACAGACTTGGCCGGAGCGACCTGAAGGCGCTGGGCTCCCGCTCCGCCCCGCAGGAAGCAGGGCGGGCGAGGACGACAAAGATCCGCTTATTCAGAGGCTCCAGACGTCATCACCTCAGAGATTCTCGTAGCGGTTCAGGTCGAGGATGCCGGCTTCCAGCGGCTCGGTCTGCTCCAGGTAGCGCGTGTAGTCCTGGAAGTAGAACCAGAAAGCCGGATGGCTGCGACGGATGCCCCAGCGTGCGATGACGCCGTCCATGTCGTTGGCCGTGCGCACGGCCGCAAGTGCATCGACAAAGGCGTTGATGTCGGCGGCCGCCACGTTGAAGGCAAAGTTCGGGTAGCTGGCCAGAATGCCGGGATAGACCGTCAGCGTGTCGTTGCCGGGCTGGTAGCGCCAGTCTTCGCCATACATGAAGGCGACGTTGCTGTGGGCGCGGTTGCGTATCAGGGTGTAAATCTCGCGCTGCTGGTCAGGTTGGTACACCCGGATGAAGCTGACTTCCGGCAGAAAGCCGGTCACGGGCAGGACGCTGGCCGGCAGCGACGCCAGACGGCTCAGCGCTTGGTCGGCAACGGCCTGGTAGCGCGGCACGTTTTTGCGCGCACAGCGATTCTGGACGCAGCGGTTGATCGGGTCGGGACGAGCGTTGAGCGGCGCCATGCGCTGCAGCAGCGTTTGCAGTAGCTCGTCTTTGGGGCGCTGGCTGCGGTAGGTAATCGCCGTAACGTGCTCTGTGTCGATCTCGGGGTAGGTGATGAGCTGTTTGAGCTTGCCGCTGCCCTGATACCAGTCATCCATATAGGCCTGCCGTGAGGCGGGCGGGAGCAGGCGCAGGAAGTTGGTTTCGGCACCGTGACGGATGAGGTCGAAATACATGCGTGTCTGGGCTTGGTGAGCGACGTTGCCGAACACATTGAAGTTCACCACCAGTTCGTAATAGGTACGCTCGAACAGGGGGTAATCCTGCCACCACACCGTTTGCGGGAGTTCGCCATACCAGCCTTGGCGCACCGAGGCGTTGTCGAAGTGGCGGTTGATGGTCAGCAGCGCATTCCGGTTGTGGCCGTCGCCCTGCCAGATGTCGTGCAGGCCCGGACCCGCCGGGAATTTTTCGGCATAGGTCGCTTCGCGGAACTTCAGGTACTCGTTGCGGCGCGAGCGGTGTTTGATCCACTCCGGCCCGAGCGCCAGCAGGCTGTCGTTCTGGCCGGGCATGGCCAGCAGCGGGTCGACACGGCGTCGGTAGTCGGCATCCAGCACGTACAGGTCGTGGTCGGGCGACTGGAACAGTGTCCAGAAGTGGTCGCGGATGACGTCGGTGGCAATCTGGCCACGGCAGACCGGGCCGCGAATGAAGGTGCGCGTGAAGTATTCGCCGCTGTCGAGCATGAACTGGTAGCGCGCCCGTGCCGGCAGCGCCGAGAACGTCACGAACGGATTGGCGCGCTCGTTGGCGCTATAGCCCGGCAGACTGTCGACCTGCCATGGCGTGCTGAAGAACAACGACTGTATGCGCGCCAGACGCTTAGGGCCGATGCCGAAGGTGATGTGCGTTTTGTGCACGATGGCACCCTGCACCGGGCGCAGGCGGTAATACACGCGGCCTTGCGGGTCGTCGTTAGGCTGTGCGGTGGGCACCAGCAACATCGGCTCCCCGGGCGGTGTGCGCGAGCGCACCAGCTCAAAGAACTGGCTGTTTTTGACGTTCTCGAAATACAGGTGAGCCAGAAAAAGATGCTCATACAGCCAGCGGGCGAGCAACTGCTCGCGCAGACCGTCCTGATTGAGAAACGCCTCCCACGTCCGGATTTCAGCCGCTTCTTTGGCGCTTGGCTGGCGCAGGCGTTCGTCGATGACGGCGCCTTCAGCCAGCCAGCGGGTGATCAGTTGGTACTCGGCGTCTGACAAGCCGGTGACGCCGAGCGGCATACCGCCGTTCGGGTGTTTCTTTTCATAGGCCGGCAGCTCATCAGCGGTCGGGCATTGGTTATCGCGGTTGATGCCGATGGTGAGGTCGTCCGGCAAGCGCGCATTCGGGATGAGGGTATGGCGGCGCCCCAGTGCCAGCATGCCGGCCAGCAAGGACGTGGCCGGGCCGGCGGCGGTGGCGGGCGCGCCTGTTGCCTCGGCGGCTGTTGTTCCTGTACCAGTTGCCCCCGTGCTTGGGGCTGGCGAGCCTTCCGGAATGACGGGGTGGAAGCCTTTCTGGCGCCAGCCGCTGATGTCCTGCGCATCCATGAACAGGCGCGTAGGGGTGGCGGCTTCGGTGCGGGTGCCGTCATACACCTTCTTTTTGCTGCCGCCGCGCTGCAGGCCGGCAGCACTGCCCAGGTTGAGCTGGCAGGCCGCGTCGTAGCAGGCATGGCAGACCACGCACTTCTGGTTGAACAGCGGCTGTATATGCTGGCTCCAGGAGACCAGCGCCGGCGCGTCAGGAGCCATGACTGGAGTCGTTTGGGCCTGCAGGAAGCCAGGAGCCAGAAACAGAAAGACCAGTAACAGAGGGGTCGGCAACAAACGTGTCAGCACAAAGTGGGAGCAAAAAGACATGGGCGGGTTTCCGGACGAAGGCCGGGCCAGTCTAGCCGCGACCAGACAGGGTGTCTGCTTTCAGACTGGCGGGCTGCGCCTGCGATTCGCGCCAAATGACGCCGACCCCGGTTCGGCCCTACAATCGCGCCCTTTGCGGCGCTGCACCGGTTGGTAGGCATAAGGTTGTGCCAGATGAAGGTTGCGCCGCCTGCCCCATGCCGAATTTGTCGTCCCGCTCTTTTCAGGTAAAGCCCATGTCCCGTTCTGCCCCCAAGGTCGGTTTTGTTTCCCTCGGTTGCCCCAAGGCACTGGTGGATTCCGAGCGCATCCTCACCCAGCTCAAGACCGAGGGCTATGAGGTCTCGGCCTCTTACCAAGACGCCGACATCGTGGTGGTGAACACCTGCGGCTTTATTGATTCCGCCGTGCAGGAATCGCTGGATGCCATTGGCGAGGCCGTGGCCGAAAACGGCAAGGTGATCGTGACCGGCTGCCTGGGCAAGTCCGAAGACAAGATTCGCGCGGCGCATCCCTCGGTGCTCAAGGTCACCGGGCCGCATGCCTACGAAGAAGTGATGGGCGCCGTGCACGAATACCTGCCGCCCAAACACGATCCGTTCCTGGATCTGGTGCCGCCGCAGGGCATCCGCCTGACGCCCAAGCACTATGCCTATCTCAAGATTTCCGAAGGCTGCAACCATCGCTGCACCTTCTGCATCATTCCTTCCATGCGTGGCGATCTGGTGTCGCGCCCGGTCGGCTCGGTGATGACCGAGGCCGAGAACCTGGCCAAGGCCGGTGTAAAGGAATTGCTGGTGATTTCGCAGGACACCAGCGCCTACGGTGTCGACCTGAAGTACAAGCTCGACTTCTGGGGCGGTCGCCCGCTGAAAACGCGCATGAAAGAAATGTGCGAAGCGCTGGGCGAGCTCGGCGTGTGGGTGCGCCTGCATTATGTGTACCCGTATCCGCATGTGGACGAGATCATTCCGCTGATGGCCGAGGGGAAAATCCTTCCTTATCTCGACATTCCCTTCCAGCACGGCAGCCCCAGCGTGCTTGCGCGCATGAAGCGCCCGGCGCATGCCGAAAACACACTGGCCCGCATCAAAAGCTGGCGCGAGATCTGCCCGGATCTCACCATTCGCTCGACCTTCATCGTCGGCTTCCCCGGTGAAACCGAAGCCGAATTCCAGGAGCTGCTCGACTGGTTGCGTGAGGCCGACCTCGATCGTGTCGGCTGCTTCCCGTATTCACCTGTGGAGGGAGCGCGCGCGAACGACATCGCCGACCCCGTGCCAGAAGAAGTGAGGCAGGAGCGCTACGACCGCTTCATGGCCTTGGCGGCTGAAATTTCCGCTGCGCGCCTGGCCAAAAAAGTGGGCCGTGAAATGACGGTGCTGGTCGATGAAATCGACCATGAGAACGGCGTGGCCGTCGCCCGCTCCATGGCCGATGCACCGGAAATCGATGGCAACGTGTTCGTGGAGGGCGAGGGCGCCACAGCACTGAAGGTGGGTGATTTCGCCCGCGTGCGCATCACCGATGCCGACGAATACGATCTTTATGCGGAGTGCATTGCCTGACGCCTGCTGTGCGGATGGCGGGGCCTTACGCGATACATATCCGCATTAAAATCCGCATCATTCTGAGGGCTTCTGAATCCTACTTATTGATTAAAAAGGATTTTTTTCGTATTTATGGGGGTAAATAAATGCGCATAAAGGCGTTCGGCCATGGAGATTGTCACCACGATAGGTTGGCTGGAGCCCTTGTTGCCAGGGGAGCTGCTCCAAGCGCTGCTCGACAAATGTGACCGGCTGCAGCGGGAGACCGTGCGGCTGCACACCCTTCTGGCTCCCCATACCCGTGAGCGGGTGGGAGCGTTACTGCGCGTCACCAGCAGCTTCTACAGCAATCTCATCGAGGGGCAGTACACCGAGCCGCTAACGCTCGCGGCCAATGCCCCCAAGCGCAGCCGCAAGCAGTTGACGGACCTTGCCTACACGCATATGGATGCGCAGCAGGCGCTGGAGCGTGCCCTGCAAATCCACCCGGATTACCCATGGTCGGCCCTGTTTTCCCTGGGATTTGCTCAGCGGGTGCACGAGCGCCTGTTTGTGGGGGCCTCTGATGACGACTTGCGACTGCGCGATGGCAGCCTGATGCAGCCGGGCCTGGTCAGGGGAGAGCACGACAACCGGAATGTGCGCATCGGTACGCATGTAGCGCCTGATTGCAGCATCGTTTTGCCCATGCTGGAGCGCATGCAGGCTTTTTATGGCGCCCAGCAGGATTTCAGGCGCCAACTGCTGAGCGCATTGGCCTATCACCATCGTTTTGCCTGGGTCCATCCTTTCCCTGACGGAAATGGCCGCACCCTGCGCCTGATCACGCATCTGCAGTTGCAGCGCCTGGGATTGTCTTCGCCGTTGTGGTCTCTTTCGCGCGGGCTGGCACGTCGCCAGGGCGAGTATTACGAGCGTTTGGGCAATGCGGATCAGCCGCGTCGAGGCGATCTGGATGGACGGGGGCAACTTACGCAGCAAGGCCTTTTCGAGTTTCTGGACTTCATGCTGGACACCTGTCTGGATCAAGTGGAGTACATGATCTCGGCCTTGGGCACGACGGCATTGCGGGCGCGGCTAGAGTCCGTGTTGCGCATGGAGCCGGCGTTGGTGAAGGCAGGCATCCGACCGGAAGCCGCTAGGGCACTGCATATCCTCATCACTCAAGGACAGGTGAGCCGTAGCGACTTCAAGGTATTTCTAGGCTTGGGGGAGCGACTGGCGACAGACCAGCTTTCGCGGCTGGTGGCGCAGGGATTGGTGGACAGCCCCACGCCCAAATCGCGTGAGCTTTATCCGGGGTTACCCGCATGGTTTGCCCAGCAGGTTTTTCCGGATTTGCATCGGCGGTTCATATGACCGCTCCAGCAGAAAAGGGATGCAATTTTCTTGTTGTGAAGCTGAGAGGTTGTCATGCGTGAACTGACGGTGATAGCGGCGGACGGACACCAGTTCAGCGTGCGCTTGCATGAAGCGAGCACGCCGCGCGGCGTCATCGTGCTGGCACCGGCGATGGGTGTGCCGGCCACGTACTACGACCGCTTTGCGGTGGCGTTGGCAGAGCAAGGCATCCATGTCGCGGTCACTGATTTGCGCGGGCAGGGCAGCAGCTCGCTACGTGCCGGACGGGGTTGCGACTGGGGCTATGCCGACATGGTGGAGCAGGACTGGCCGGCACTCACGAACGCTATCGCTGATGTGTGGCCGTCGCTACCGCTGTGGTTTTTAGGCCACAGCCAGGGCGGCCAATTGTCGCTGCTGTATCTGGCGCACCGGCCGGCAAACGTTGCCGGTGTGCTCACCATTGCTTGTGGCAGTACCTATTTCCGCGGCTGGAATTTTCCGCAAAGTCTGAAGCTGCTGGTGCAGACGCAATTCGTGCGCGTGCCCGCGGCATTGCTCGGTTATTTTCCCGGCGAGCGGCTCGGCTTTGGCGGGCGTCAGGCGCGTTCGGAAATGGCGGACTGGGCCAATGCAGGGCTCGATGGCCGCTACGATTTGCGCGGAGCAGCGCTGGATTACGAAGCGGCGCTGGCGCAAGCCGAGCGGCCTGTGCATCTGTTCTCGCTCGACGGCGATGCCTTTGCGCCACGCGGTGCTACTGCCGTACTCGCGCGCAAACTGCCGCCTGCGCTGGTGCAGCATCACCATCTCACGGACGAGCATTTGCCCTCGGCGGCGCGTGACCACTTCCGCTGGAGTCGTCACCCCGAGGCCGTCATTCCGTTTTTGCTCGATGCGGCTGGCCTGCGCCAAGGCGCTGCAGACTAACGCGACCTTGATCGGATTGCCGCTTAACTGGAGAGTGCCTTTAGTCATTTGAAGCTTTCAGGCTTCACATGCGCGCGGATGACGAAATCGGCTGATTCACAGGCTACTGATTCAACGGCCTCTTGAGGCCGCTCTGGCGAATGCCGATTGCCCTTGGCGTGCCGAAGCGCCCGCTCAGGAAGGGCTTTCTCATCAAAAAATCGCGCATGAAAGGCCGAGTCATTCGCGCTGCCGTTACTCAAAGCGCCAGCGTGATGGCTTCACCGGTCTGCTCGCGCAGCACGCGCGACAGCAGCACCGGCAGCGTTTCCTTCGTGGTGTTGCAAATCCAGCTCTCGCCCGCGCGGCCGCAATGAAAACCGCCGGAGCGTGCCGCCACCCAGATTTCCTGCGTCGGCCCTTGGCGGTTGATGATGACCTTGCTGCCGTTGGGGCAGGTCAGTGTGAGGATGCCGCCAGCGGTTTCGATGTCGATATCCAGCTCCAGCGCCTCCACGGCATCTTCGATGGCCAGCAGCGTGGCATCGACGGCAGTGTTGAATTCGGTCTCGTTCATGGCGGGCTCCGGCGGCAGGGTGGCGGGGCGCAGAGGATAACCGAGTGACGGCCCGGTTGTCGGTCGGGGTAGGGTGGTGGGCCGTGAAAAGAGGTAAGCCGCCCGGAGCCGTGACTTGCCTACAGGGCGCCGGCTAGACTGATCGCCACTCAAGCCTTGGGTCGGGTAAGCGCCATGCAATTACACTTTGAATGGGACCCTGGAAAAGCCAGCAGCAACCTTCGCAAGCACGGCGTAAGCTTTCAGGAGGCGGCACAGGTCTTTCGCGACCCACTGGCGCTGACGATATTTGACGATGCCCATAGTGAGCGCGAGGAGCGTTGGGTCACTGTTGGCATGGTCGGTGGGCGCAAGCTTGTCGTGGTGGTGCACACGTGGCGCGAGACAGGCGAAGACCATGTTCATGTGCGTATCATCTCGGCACGTGAGGCGACTGCACACGAAACAGAACAGTACGAAGGGTGAATGCCATGCGTGAAGAGTATGAGTTCAGCAAGGGTGAGCGCGGCAAGTTCTACCGTGAGGGGGCCGAGTTGCACTTGCCAGTGTATCTGGACACCCAGGTGCAGACCGCGCTGGCGGCGCTGGCCAATGCCAAGGGCGTCGATATTTCTGTACTCGCCAATGACTTGCTAAAGAAGGATCTGGAACTGATTCAGCTTGCCCGCTGATCGGGTGGCCAACTCAGGAGTCGGGGCCTCTCCCGATGCGTTGCTACCCTGCGATTGGCGTTCCTGTTTCACCTCGGCGGTGCTCCTGCCCCTATAATGCGGGCCTTCGTTCGCCGGATGCCGTCATGACCCGCCTGCTCCCCTTTGCCTGCCTTGCCTTGCTGGCCGCCTGTGGCCAGAAAGGCCCGCTGTACCTGCCCGAGTCGGCAGCGCCAGCGTCGGCCACTGCGCCAGCGGGCATTGTGGCGCCAGCCGTTGATGCGCCGGCCAATGCGTTGCCGGCAGATCGCACCATCGAAGACAACAAGAAAGAAGCCGGCGCTGCCGCTTCTCCCGCTGCCCAGCCCTGAGTTGCCCATGGATCATTTCAATTACCGTGACGGGGCGCTCTGCGCCGAAGACCTCTCGCTTGCTGCCATTGCCGAGCGCTTCGGCACGCCGGCCTATGTCTATTCCCGCGCCACGCTGGAGCGCCACTACCGCGCCTTCGACGATGCCTTTGCCGATATTCCGCATCAGGTCTGCTATGCGGTGAAGGCCAATTCCAATATCGCCGTGCTGAATGTGCTGGCGCGGCTCGGTGCCGGTTTCGACATTGTCTCCGGCGGCGAGCTGGAGCGTGTGATGGCCGCCGGCGGTGATCCGCGCAAGGTGGTGTTCTCCGGCCTTGGCAAGCAGGAGGCGGAAATCGAGCGCGCGCTGACGCTGGGCATTGCCTGTTTCAACGCCGAATCGGAGCCGGAGCTGGAGCGTATCAATGCGGTGGCCGTGCGCATGGGCAAAACCGCGCCGGTGTCGCTGCGCGTGAACCCTGATGTGGATGCACAGACGCATCCCTACATTTCCACCGGCCTGAAAGAAAACAAGTTCGGTATCGACATCAACGCGGCTGTCGACGTCTATCTGCGGGCGCAGAAGCTGCCCGGCCTGCGCATTGTCGGCATCGACTGCCATATCGGCTCGCAGCAGACGTCGGTGACGCCGTTCGTGGATGCGCTGACACGTGTGCTGGCCATGATCGACACGCTGGCGGCGCACGGCATCGTCATCACGCATCTGGATATCGGCGGCGGCCTGGGCGTGCGCTACCGCGAAGAAACGCCGCCCGAGCCACGCGCCTATGCCGAGGCCCTGCTGCCCTTGCTGGCGGGCCGCCGGCTCACCGTGTTCATGGAGCCGGGCCGCGCCATTGCCGCCAATGCGGGCGTGTTGCTGACCCGGGTGGAGTTTCTCAAACCGACGGCGCACAAGAACTTCGCCATCATCGATGCCGCCATGAACGACCTCATCCGGCCCTCGCTCTACGGCGCCTGGATGGACATCGTGCCGGTAACGCCGCGCCAGGACGACACGCCTGAGCTTGCGTGGGACGTGGTCGGCCCCGTCTGCGAAACCGGCGACTTCCTGGGCAAGGAGCGCACCTTGCGTCTGGCCCCCGGCGATCTGCTGGCCGTGAAGTCGGCCGGCGCTTACGGCTTCGTGATGAGCTCCAACTACAACACCCGTGGCCGCGCGGCCGAGGTGATGGTGGATGGCGCGGAGGCGTATCTCGTGCGCCGTCGTGAAACCGTGCCCGAACTGCTCGCGCTGGAAACCCTGCTGCCCTGAGCCCCGCCGCGGCCGCCCCCTGCAGAAGCGGCTTTGCCTTGGTGGTTCCCCCTGCGGGGCCGCCGCGATAGTCCGGCCGCAAGGACTGCTGCCGCCAAGCGGGTGCACATCACCCGTCGTCCCCGCGAAGGCGGGGACCCAGCGCCTCACGGCATAAGCCCAGGGCGGCACTGGGTCCCCGCCTTCGCGGGGGCGACGGTGAGCGCGCGCCGCACCTGCGCGGCTTGAACCTGCCCCCCTGAGGCCCCCAGAATAGCCAGCAAGTGCAGGCCCGCCGCCACGGCAGGCCCGCGATCAGGATCAGGAGACCGCAATGCGTCTGGAATTCACCAAGATGCACGGCCTCGGCAACGATTTCATGGTGATTGATCTGGTCAGCCAGCGTTTGCGGCTGGACCCGGAGCACATCCGCCAGCTCGCCGACCGCCATTTCGGCGTGGGCTTCGACCAGCTGCTCGTTGTCGAGCCGCCGGGCCGCCCCGACGTCGATTTCCGCTACCGCATCTTCAATGCCGATGGCTCCGAAGTGTCGCAATGTGGCAACGGCGCGCGCTGCTTTGCGCGCTTCGTGCGCGAGCGTCGGCTGACGCGCAAGCATCGCCTCGTGGTGGAAACCGCCAGTGGCGTGATCGAGCTGGATATCGACGACGCCAGCAACGTCACCGTGAACATGGGCCAGCCGCGTTTTGCACCGGAGGCCATTCCGTTTGTGGCCGATGCCGCGGCGCTGAATTACACCGTCGATGTGCAGGGCGAGAGCGTGACGCTGGCCACCGTGAACATGGGCAATCCGCATGCGGTGCTGCGCGTGGCCGATGTAGCGACGGCGCCGGTGGAGCGGCTCGGCCCACTGCTCGAAGTGCATTCGCGTTTTCCCGAGCGGGTAAATGTCGGCTTCATGCAGGTGGTGGATGAGCATCACATCCGCCTGCGCGTGTTCGAGCGCGGCAGCGGCGAAACCCTGGCCTGCGGCACGGGTGCTTGTGCGGCGGCGGTAGCCGGCATTCGTCAGGGCTGGCTGCAAAGCCCGGTCACGGTCAGCCTGCCCGGTGGCGAGCTGGAAATACGGTGGGCGGGCGGTGATGCCCCCGTCATCATGATCGGGCCGACCGCGCGCGTGTTTGACGGCGTGCTGCGGCTGCCGGATTCCGCCAGTGGCGAAGCGCGGCAGCAGGAGCCGCGTGCGCGTGAAGGCCGTGGTTCAGGCCGTGGCCAGGAGCGGCGTTTTCCGCAAGGCCGCAGCCGTCATAACAAGAAGAAGGAGGCACGATGAGCAGCGAGGCACTGACCGCAGAACAAGTGGTGGCCTATCTCAAGGCGAACCCCGATTTTTTTGTGGGCCATGAACGCTTGCTGGCCGACATCACCGTTCCGCATGAAACCGGCAAGGCGGTTTCGCTGGTCGAGCGTCAGGTCGGCGTGTTGCGTGAGCGCAATGTGGAGTTGCGTGAGCGCCTTAGCCGCTTGCTCGACGTCGCGCGCGACAACGACATGCTCTTCGACAAGATGCGCGGCCTGATTCTGGCGCTGCTCGAAACACAGAGTGTGCCAGCCGTTGCCGCCGCGCTGGAAACAGAGCTGCGTGCGCGCTTCGGCTCCGAAGCCGTCAGCTTGCTGCTGTTCGATGTCGCCGTGCCGACCGGTGCTGCCCAGTCGGTTGCGTTGCAGGACGCACAGGAAAAAATTCCTTCGTTGGTAAAAGGCCAGCGCGCCATCGCCGGTCAGTTACGGCACGATGAGTTGCTGTTCCTGTTCGGGCATGAAGGCGAAAGCGTGAAGTCCTGCGCCGTGGTGCCGGTGTATCTCGGGCGTCCGCTTGGTTTGCTGGCGATTGGCTCGACGGATCAGGCGCACTTCAAAAGCTCGATGGACACACTGTTCATTTCGTTTGTGGGCGAAGTGCTGGCGCGTGTACTGCAGCCGATGCTGGGTGGCAGCAGCGTGCGGCAGTCGGCCTCTGCCTGATGGTGGCCGCGGCCGCGGGCATTGCGGCTGGGCTGACTGAGCGCGTCGAGCTGTTTCTGGCAGAGCTCAGCAGCCAGCGCGGCTTGTCCGGCAATACCGTGCTCGCCTATCGCCGCGACTTGCAAAAAGTCGCGGCCTTTCTGGCCGATAGCGGCCTGCGCGAATGGCGCAGCCTCGACCAGTTCCTGCTCGAAGAATTACTCGCGCGTTGTCACGAACAATCCCTTGATATCCGCAGCCAACAACGGCTGCTGTCTTCGTTGCGCGGTTTTTACGACTGGCTGGCCCGACGCGGCGACGCCGCCTTCAACCCGGCACGCGGTATCCGTCTGAAAACCCATAAACGTGAATTGCCGCGCGTGCTCGATGCCGATCTGGTGCAGCAGTTGTTGGATGCGCCCGCCCCGGATGATGAGCCGGAAAAATCATTGTGGGTTCGTGATCGCGCAGTGATGGAGTTGTTTTATTCGTCCGGCCTGCGTCTTTCCGAGCTGGCCAATGCCACGGTTGCCCAGCTTGAGCGCCGCGAAGCGCACATTACCGTGACTGGCAAAGGCAACAAGATGCGGCGCGTGCCAGTCGGGCGCAAGGCCCTGGCCGCGATTGAGGCCTGGCTGCCGCTGCGCACGCAGTGGTGCACGGAAAAAAGTGGCGACTATCTGTTTCTGACACCCAAAGGCGCGCGCTTCAACGAGCGCGCCATCCAGCTGCGGCTAGCGCATCAGGGCCGGCGTGCCGGGTTGCCGCAGCATGTGCATCCGCACATGCTGCGGCATTCGTTCGCCTCGCATTTGCTGGAGTCGTCACAGGATTTGCGCGCCGTGCAGGAGCTGCTCGGCCATGCCGACATCAGCACCACGCAGATTTACACCCATCTCGATTTTCAGCACTTGGCGGCGGTTTATGACAAAGCTCATCCGCGTTCGCGCAAGGGTGATGGCGACAAATGACTTGTCGTTAATGTAATAGCCAGTAGTTCATGGATTTTTTTGCCCATGATAGCCGCTCGCTAATTATATGCATTCATGAGGATTGGCGAGGTGTGGGCAGCGCAAGTCTGAGCGTCTACCGCTGAGAATTACGCTTGTGCGGCTTCTGCGTGCAGCTTTAGGCCAAGTGCGCCAATAACTTTGAGGATGGTGTCAAAACTAGGGGCGCGATCTCCGGACAATGCTTTATAAAGACTTTCACGCGACAAGCCGGCGTCGCGCGCAACCTGACTCATGCCTTTGGCGCGCGCAATGTCTCCGAGAGCCTTTGCGATGAAAGCAGCATCGCCATTTGCCTCTTCCAGACATGCCTCCAAATAGGCAGCCATTTCCTCTGGAGTACGCAGATGCTCCGCGACGTCATAACGAGTTGTGACTGTTTTCTTTTTCATACGTGCCTCTACAGATTGCGTGCCAATTCTTTTGCCTTCTCGATATCCCTTTCCTGCGAACTCTTATCTCCACCCGCAAGCAAGATGATGATCTGTTGACCACTTTTCTTGTAATAAACGCGGTAGCCCGGCCCGAAATCCATACGCAATTCCGAAACACCTTCACCAACAGGCTTCACATCTCCGGGATTTCCTGCCGCCAGCCGCTCGATGCGAACCAATATCCGTGCTCGCCCCTTCACATCTTGGAGCGCGTCGATCCACTGTGCATAGGCTTCGGTTTTGCGGATTTCGATCATTCGTGCACTGTAGCCTAATGGCTACAGTCGGTCAATGTGCGATTTTGATTGGGCGTCGAACGATTGAGCTCGGCGTTTGGCCTATCAGGACCGACGCGCCTGCAGCAGCGCCCACTACTGCGGCCGTCCGTGCAAAGCGCTTGGTCTCGTGGCACGCCTGATGGCCGTGCAATATGTGCGGCTGTGCTTTCGTGCGGTAATGTTGATTCTGCATCCTGAATGCGATGCTGAAGGAAGGGAAAGGCTGGGATGAGAAATATGCTCAAAATCACGCCTGACGATCACAGCCGCTTGTTATGCAAAGCCGTTTCGAAGCGCCTGAAGTAAGCTTGAATCTGCCCCACAAAAACAATAGGCCAGTGCAAATGTGGCAATTATAAACGGTAAAATATAGTCGGTTATTGCGCTTGTATTAAAGGAAACATCACATATTGAAATAAACATTATTTTGTATATTTCAGACTTTGGCACTATGAAATGCCTAACCTCATTTTCTATCTCGCCGGTCTTTTGGTTTTGCTCTCCAGCATATGTAACTCTGACCTTCCAATTTTCATTTTTTAGCGAAACAAGTTGGCTCGGATGGTAGTGGGCCCCAGCATTAATGTCTCTTGCCAGCCGTGCGACATGCTTAAATACTCTCGCTTCCTGGCATTCGTAGTGGTGCCGTATAAGATTCCTTAAGCCATCTTGAATAAAATATTGATAGTAGCGAAATAGGAAGTAAAAGAAGGCTATCCAAATGGCAATGTATATCGCTGCGGGGTTTTCCAAAGCCCCAAAATTGATACTCAGGAAAGAGAGGTTATCAATTTTTACGCCAGAAAATTTAACAAAGATGAGAACACATGAGATCGATATCAGGTTTCTACGCTGCCGAAGTAGCCCGTCGGACATTGGATCAATGCTCAAAGTCTTCTCCTTTTGCATAACGTTGGAGTTGAGACCGACCAGTGGCAGGCGAAGCCTGCCACTGGTCGGTCTGGAGCGAGATGTTATACGGATCACTCTTTGAAGGCTTCAACTTCTTCCTTGGATAAATCTTGCCCAATTCGGATGTATGTCTTTGCTGCACCTGCCCCAAGCGCTAGTTCCCTAAGAACTCTTTGTTCAATCATAGTGAAGCCGCCCTCAAGCGATTCCTTGGGGTGCATGATTATTTGGGGGCGGGTTAGCAAAATACCGCCTGAATATGCTTCCTTAATGCCTTCTTTGAGCAGTTGCTCGGCAATCTCGAACTCACCAACTAACATTCTTGAGTGTGAAAAATTTGCTTCTTTAACAACAGATATTCCTCTTGAGGGAATACTAATGACCATTTTGTTTTTGAAAACCTGAACATATCCGCGAGGTGCAAGTAGGGAAAGCATGCTTTATCCGTATAACGTTGGAGTTCAGCCGCCCCGGTACGTGGTCGGCTCAGGCGAGTTGTTAGATTTCACGGGAACACTTAATTCCCATTGAATATGGGGCCAAGCAAGCTTTGTAATTGCCCAATATTAGAAGCGTACTTAAGCTTGCAGTACTCACTGTATATGGTTCGGCGCACATGAATCTCGTCAATGCCAGTGGAGCTAACAATTTTGTTAACGATATTGCTCATTCTATCTTTTGCGCGGTCACGCATATTGGCCTTGGTGAGTTGCAGATAGTCTTGTTCTGACGTAAGGCTAGTAATATTTATACTGTGACCTTCAAACATGCTGTTTAATTGATCAAGAAGTTGAGCGTTATTTGCGGCATTATTCTCAAGCATTTCTATTGCGCCGACCTCAGGTGTGCATGGTAGAAACTGGACTTTATTGGCGGCTGTTGCGAATAAATTAAGTAGGACTTGGTTCTGTTGTTGTCTTGCTATTGCTAGGGACTCTGTTTTTACATCTTCATCAAGAATGGCGTATCTCTTTACGTAGCTGGCAAAAATTGCAGAAGAGTTGTTTAGCATTTCTACAACTTGCACAAACCCACCAACGGGCGCCACTTTGTATAGTGGTCTATAATTTCTGTTCGGATGGCAGTGCGCCATATACATGGCGACTAGTTGCTCGGTCAATAGCTTTGCTTGTTTGTCTTCCACATAAAAAACAAAATCTGCCGCTAGCTCATCATCAAAAGCAATATCGCCAAGTACTTGTGCTGGAAATGCCCCAATCACTGGTGAAATATTTCCATTGCTATTGCTGCGAAGATGAATTATCTGTTTTCTATTTGAATTTTTTATAATTGTTGCTGAGTGTGTGGAAAACAATACGGTTAAGTTTTTCGCTGCTGCAATCTGAGAAACCTGATTTAATAGTCTGACTTGTGCCTGTGGGTGCAGGGCCATTTCAACTTCATCAATTAGAAGCAAGCTGTTAGCAGAAATGGAGTCAATTTTGATTGCAAGTTTTAATGCGCAAAGCTCGCCAAGACTGAAACTCTTTTCAGAGTAGTAGTAAGTTCTTGCACCGACTTGATATGGGATAAGGTATGCGGCATTACCAACGCCACGTCGAGTATTGACGCGCTTAAGGGCATTCCACTTTTGATCCCCAAGAACATCGGAAAGAAAACCTTTAATTCCGGTTGGAGCATCCCTTAGTCTTCGGGGTTGGATTTCATCTGGAGAAGGTTCGATTCTATCTCCACTTGCTTCTATATATTCAATTGAAGAGTAGGGGGATTCGCTGAAAAGATTCGAGTTTCTTCGAGGAGTTGCCCGCCAGCGTTGCCCGCCATAGTGGTATTTGACGGTTTCTGTGCCGATTTTATACTCGATTTCTGCTTCTGCGTAAGAATCAAGTCTGTTCTCGAGTGGACTTGTCTTATAGAAGCGCTGGAATGCATGTTGCGCTCTTATTCTGTATATGGATGCAAATAGACTGGTCTTGCCTGAGCCATTCAAGCCGGTAAGAACCCAAACTCCAGGTCCTGGAATTTCAAAGATAAGCTCTTCAATCTTTTTTATTTTTCTTAGTGTGATTTTCATGTGTGAGAAATCAATGGTTGGTTGTGATAAGGAGTGAAATCTAACACGGCTTAAATTTACCCAAGTCATTGATCTCCCCTGAACTTGGCTGGAGAAAAACGAGCCCGCTCAGGCTGGCAAACATGACAAGGACAGATCCTTCGGACACGGACATTACTGCATCTGTGTGGATGACGTCTATTTGAGCGGTATGGATGCAGCAGAAGTGTCGCCATCACAGAGAATGGTGGCTGGCAGCGATGGAAGGGTCGTGCGCTGTCGCGCGAGTGGCGTTAATGGCGAAGTGGTTCCCCTCACCCCGGCCCTCTCCCCGCTGGCGTGGAGAGGGGGAATGGCGGCGCTCGTGATGAGGGATGCCGGCGTGAGTGGTGCGGACTTTGCGGGCTTTGTGGGTGGTGCGGGTGTTGCTGGCGGAAAATTGCGGTGCGGTGCGGCTCAGGCCTGCTTGTAAAGCAGCCGGCCTACGCTGTTGAACGCCATGCGGCTCAGGCTCAGGCGGATCATGCGCTGGAAGGTGGCGTCCGGCAGCAGTCGACGCACGAACAGCAGCGCTTTTGCATCGGTACCCACCGAGTAGCGCATGCGGCGGCTGCTGTCGTTAGCGGCGGCCCAGATCACGGCGGCGGCGTCTTCGCTTTCGGAGCCGCAGGCACCGATGTCGTCCATCACCGACAGTTGCTCGGCGGTGTAGTGCGCATAGGCGGTTTCGCCGGTGCCGTTGGCGCGGTCGCTGGAGCGTCCGAAGAAGTTGGTTTTCACGGCGCCGGGCTCGATCAGTTTCACCTGCACGCCGAATTCTTCCAGCTCGTACACCAGGCCTTCGCTAAAGCCTTCCACCGCAAACTTGCTGGCGTTGTACACGCTGTACAGCGGCAGGGGGATGCGCCCCACCATGCTGGCCACGTTGATGAGTGTGCCGGCGCGTTGGCCGCGAAGGTGTGGCAGCACGCCGCGGCAGACTTCCATCAGGCCGAAGACGTTGGTCTCGAACTGGCGGCGCACCTGCGCCTCGCTGTGCGTTTCGAAAGCGCCCATCAGGGCGTAGCCGGCGTTGTTCACCACCACGTCGATGCGGCCGAAGGCGGCAATGGTCTCGGCGACGGCGCTCTGGATGCTGGCCGGGTCGGTCACGTCCAGGCGGGGGCAGATGACGCCGGGCAGGCGGTTCAGCTCCGCCTCGGCGGCCGGGTTGCGCTGCGTGGCGGCGACCTGCCAGCCCTGCTGCTGGAACAGGCGGGCGGCGGCGCGGCCGATGCCTGAGGAGCAGCCGGTGATGAGAACAGTCTTGCGGTGCTGAGCGGACATGGGGCTTCCTCTTGCGGGGCGGTTCGGGTTGAACGATGGGCCGGCTGCCGTGCCGGCGGGTCAGGGTGCGGCGCCGGCGTTGGCGACAATGGCTGGCACCTTAATGCGAGCTTTCATTCGCGTTCAATTCGCGTTGGGGTTGTATTTGCGGGAGGCGGGGGCTGTTGAGCCTCTATACATCTGAGCCACCGCCGCCCCGCGGTCAGTGCCGCAAGGCGAGCCACATTGCTTTCAGGTGCCGTCAACGGCTGGGTTCAGGGAGCCCTGATGAGGAGCGTCTGCGCTTCGGGATTTGCATTCGTGGGCTGTCTGGCCCGACCATCCGGCCGTGCCGCCATCACGCTCGCTTTCTTCCGGCCCCACCTCTCCAGTGAGTCTCCATGATCAAGCTCATCACCTTCGACCTCGACAACACACTGTGGGATGTGGAGGCCATCGTCGTGCGCGCCGAGCGTCGGATGCGCGCGCACATCGCGGAGGCCCATCCTGAATTTGTGGCGCGTTACGACTTGCGCGAGCTCTCGCGCTTGCGGACGGATGTGGCCCGCGACCGGCCCGACCTAGCGCATGACTTGACCTGGCTGCGCCGCGAGGTGCTGCGGCGTGCCTTTGCCGAAGGGGGCTACGACGAAGTGGCCGCCGTGGCGGCGGCAGACACGGCCTTCGAGGAGTATTTCGATGAGCGCAACCGTGTTGAGTATTTCGCCGGGGTGCTGGAGACACTGGAGGCGCTGGCGGCGGAATTCGAGCTGCATGCCTTGAGCAACGGCAATGCCGACATCCGCCGCGTGGGCCTTGGCCATCTGTTCCGCCACCATTTTTCGGCCATTAGCGTGGGCGCTGCCAAACCCGATCCGCGCATGTATCGCGCGGCGCTGGAGGCGGCCGGCGTTGCTCCGCACGAGGCCCTGCATGTGGGCGATCACCCCGAGCAGGACATCGCGGCGGCGGCGGCATTGGGCATGCGCACGGTCTGGGTTAATTTCACCGATCAGGTCTGGCCTGCTTTGCCGCGCCCGGATGGCGAGATCAGCGAGTTTGCCGAGCTGCTGCCGTTGCTCCGCCGCTTGCAGGAGGCGGGCAGCGCCTGAGCGCCAGCGGCTTCCGGCTGGAATGGCCGGTCTGTCGCTGAGTGCTGCTGTTCGCCTTCAGCTTGCTCCTCTGGGATTCCCATTGGTTGCCGACAGGGCTGCCTGCTGTGGGTTTCCGTGAGCGGCTTCCCTGTACTGCTCCGGCGGGCGTCAGTATGGCGCGCGCACTGGCGCCGCTGTTGCGCCCTGCGGTGCCCGCTCTGTCGTTTGCGGTCATGGCAATCGCTCTGGCCCTCCCTTAAAGTCTCCCGACTTTGCGACCCATGAGTCGCTTTCTTTTCATTTTGTCCGGAGGCTGCCATGTCCCTTCCCTCCTTTCGTCTGGATGGCCGTCGTGCGCTGGTGACGGGTGCTTCCAGCGGCCTTGGTCTGCATTT
>JAUXNL010000463.1 GCA_030684415.1 Moraxellaceae bacterium
CCGCCTGTAGCCGCTTGCTGAAAAATGCTTTTCAGCAAGCTGTTTCCCGGCCAAGGATGGCCGGGTCGCGAATCAATCACTCTTGAGTGATTGATTAAGCGTAGAGCGATTCCGGACCTGCGCCGGAGTCGCGGGCTGAAAAAGCCCGGGATGGGCGTTTTTTCAGCAAGCTGGTAGGTACGGACTCATCCGCACGAACAAGCACCAGTGTGCGGATGCGTCCACACCTACAGAGCAAACGCCGGCTATCGCATTACCGCACATCCGCCGCGCCCACCCGCGGCTTTTATTGAAGACACGGTGACCGGACGGACATCCCCCGTCCCACCGAACACGAGGAGACCTGCCCATGAGCACGCTGAAAGGCCGCACCCTTTTCATTACCGGCGGTAGCCGCGGCATCGGACGCGCGATTGCGCTGCGCGCCGCCCGCGACGGCGCCAATATCGTCATTGCTGCCAAATCGGCAGAGGCCCATCACAAGCTGCCGGGCACCATCCACTCGGTGGCAGCCGAAGTAGAAGCCGCCGGCGGCCGCGCACTCGCGCTGCAAGTCGATGTGCGTGAAGAAGATCAGGTTCGCAAGGCACTGGCCGAAGCGGCCGAGCATTTCGGTGGCATCGACTGCCTCGTCAACAATGCCGGCGCCATCAACCTGATGGGGGTCGAGCACACGCCGCTGAAAAAATACGACCTGATCCAGGGCGTCAATCACCGCGCGACCTTCCTCTGCTCGCAAGCTGCCCTGCCTTATCTGAAAAAATCGGATCAGGCGCACATCCTCAGCCTGTCGCCCCCCGTGAACATGGCACCGCACTGGCTCAAGCCTTTTTCGCCCTACACCGTTTCCAAATACGGGATGACCATCCTGACCCTGGGCATGGCCGAGGAGTTTCGCGAATATGGCATCTCCTGCAACAGCCTCTGGCCGGCCACTTATATCGCCACAGCGGCGGTAGAAGTGAATCTGGGCGGTGACGGTGCCGTGCAGGTCAGCCGCAAACCCGAGATCATGGCCGACGCTGCCCACGCTATCCTCTCCACCGCGCGCGGCGAACTGACCGGCCAGGCGCTGCTGGACGAGCAGGCACTGGCGCGGATCGGCATTACCGACCTGCGCGACTACAGTTGCGTGCCCGGCAATGACGCCAAGCTGCAGCGCGACTTTTTCCTCGACTGAGCTCCTCGACTAAGCCACAGCCGTTGGCGGGGTGGGTTGTCCGGACACCTGCCCCTGCCAACCGTCCGGGCACAGCCCACAACTCTTCATTCCGGCGGTGGTGCATGCCGCTGCCCGACGAGCCGGTGACCGTGCAAGGCATCTCGACCGCGCCGTGGCAGTGCTGCCGCCGCGATCACAAGCGAAAACGCCTGCATTTTGCGGCCAAAACCCTACTGACTGACCATCCGGACGACGTAAAGTCAAGCCTCGCCGCGGCTTGATGCAGGCCGGTTGGAACGGTAAGTTAGGCCTCCCGCGCGAGGACGGTACGACCGTCCCGCAATCTCCCTGAAAAACATGCCAGCGGAGCCCGAACCCCGCCGTACGGGCTACCGAGGACACCCATACATATGAGCCATCAAGACGTCATCACGCCTCTCGCTTTTGCCCGCAAGCTTGCCGCCATCACTCCCAAAGTGCCGCGCATGATCATGGGGCTGAAACTGGCCGCCAACACTGACCCGACGGTTCCTGTCGGCCTCGGCTGGTGCGTGGAAAAAGCCACCCGTGAAAACCCGCATGGCAGCGCGATTCTCTATAAGGATGTCCGCCTCACTTACACGCAGTTCAATCAGTGGGCCAACCGTATTGCCCACTACTTCCTGGCGCAGGGCCTGCAGAAGGGCGACGTGGTTGCCGTGTATGTGGAAAACCGTCCGGAGCTGCTGGCTATCGTCACCGGCCTCGGCAAGATCGGCGTGATTTCCGCCATGGTGAACACCTCGCAGACCGGCAAGGTACTGACCCACAGCGTTAATCTCGTGAAGCCGAAGATGGCGATTGTCGGTGACGAGCTGGTGGGCAATTTCAACGACGTGTTGGCGGATCTTGATCTGCCCGCCGACAAGCTGTTCTGGTTTGCCGATGACGACACGCTGAAAAATCCAGGCGACGCGCCGTCGGGCTATCACAACCTCGCCACCGAAATCAGTGGCCAGCCGACCTACAACCCGGCCACCACGAATCAGGTCTACAACAACGACGGGCTGTTCTATATCTACACTTCCGGCACCACCGGCATGCCCAAGGCGGCCATTTTTTCGCACGGCCGCTGGATGAAGGCGTATGGCGGCTTCGGCTTCACCATGCAGCTCGGCAAGACCGACGTGATTTATGTGACGCTGCCCTTCTATCACGCTACCGCGATGTGTGTGTGCTGGGGCTCGGCCCTCGCCGGCGGTGCGGGTCTGGCCATGCGCCGCAAATTTTCGGCGCGCGAGTTTTTCAATGACTGCCGCCGCTACCGCGCCACAGCCTTCGGCTATGTCGGCGAACTCTGCCGCTACCTGAACGAGCTGCCGGCCTCGCCGGACGACCGCGACCATCTGGTGCGCAAGATTGTCGGCAACGGCCTGCGCCCCGGTATCTGGGTGCCGTTCAAGCAACGCTTCGGCGTTGAAGAAGTGCTGGAGCTGTACGCCTCTTCCGAAGGCAATGTCGGCTTCACCAACCTGTTCAACTTCGACAACACCGTCGGCTTCTGCCCACTGCCCTACGCCATTGTCGAATACGACAAGGAAAACGAGCAGCCGGTGCGCGGTAAAGACGGCTTCCTGAAGAAAGTGAAGAAAGGCGAAGCCGGCCTCATGATTGCCGAAATCACCGACCGCACTCCTTTTGACGGCTACACCGACCCGGCCAAGAACGAAGCCTGCATCCTGCGCGATGTGTTCGTGAAGGGTGACCGCTACTTCAACACGGGCGATCTGCTGCGCGACATCGGCTTCCGCCACGCGCAGTTTGTCGACCGTACCGGTGACACCTTCCGCTGGAAGGGTGAAAACGTCTCGACCACTGAAGTCGAAAACATCATGAACGGGCACACGACGCTTCAGGATGCGGTGGTATACGGCGTGGAAATTCCCAACACCAACGGCCGTGCCGGCATGGCGTCGATCACGCCGCATGAAGGCCACTCCGACACCGAACTGGATCTGGCCGGCCTTTACGCGCTGCTCAAGCGCGAACTGCCACCCTACGCGCTTCCCGTGTTCTTGCGTGTGCGCACGTCGGTGGAAACCACTGGCACCTTCAAGTACCAGAAGAACGCGCTGAAGAAGGAAGGCTTTGATCCGATGCAGGTCACGGGCGATCCACTCTTTGTGCTGCTGCCGGGTACTCATGAGTATGTGCCGCTGACGGGTGAGATTTTCGACAACATCCAGCAGAACAAATACCGCTTCTGATTCACTGCTCCGAAAACGACAACGCCGGCAAATGCCGGCGTTGTCGTTTTCGGCTGACTGAAAAATGCCACTAGTACGTCGACAAGACTCTCCTGAGCCTGTCGGCAGCGCTCAGCACGAACGGCTTTTTAGCCGCCCGTCATTGATCATCCGCTCCCCCCCCCTCCCCCTTTGACAAAAATTGTTGAAGGGGGACGAACAGCCCTGTTGAAAGACAGACACGTGCGTTTAAGCCGGTTACAACGCACGGCAAGCGATCAGCGTGGCACCGGCAAGTTGCTGCGCAAGGCCAGCTCCGCTTCCGGGACCGCAGGAGGACGCGTCCGGCGGTCATGCCCACGCTCAGCCTCTGGCCGCCGCAACTCATCAGCGAGCGCCGCAAACCGCGTCTGGAAGGCCGCTAGCGTCCATTGCCCGAAAATCGTGTGTCCGCCCTCGTAGGCCTGCTCCTGATACTCCTCGAAGGTGGTCACATAGCCCATGTAGTCATTGCAGTAGGTGCATATCAGCACCTGCGTCACCCCACGCGCGGCCAACCTTTCTTGCACGGTTTGACGCAGACGCGCGCCAGCCGTAGTGGTGAACTCCCCAGGGCAGCAGACCAGCGCCACCTGGCCTATCACCACGATCTGCAGCGGCAATACGGTGGGCACCAGCGGGCTGTCGTGAAGCGCGCCGCTGCGCGCCTGACGCTTCATTTCCCCCAGCAAGGGATCCGCAAAACCGGGCAGCAGCGCACTGTCGAGCGGTCGCCCCAGCACTTGCTTGCGTCCGCTCTCCATCAGTACCGCTTTGGGGCCCTGCGAGGCATAGAGCTGGTGGTAATAGGCGCGCTCCTCGGCTGACCCGTGCACCAGCCGGCGCTGTTTCAATTGCGCGGCCAACACAGCGGTGACGCGCGCCAGTGGCGCCGGCATGCCCGGGCCATCGACACGGGTGCCGGCAAAAAACGCGACGCCATGGCATGGCTCGCTGGTTCGCGCATCGCGCTCGCCGTTGGCAAACGCGGGGTCAGCCTTGATGGCCGTGAAATCGGCATAACCGAAAATCACATCGATATCGCCAGTGACAGGCGTTTCCATCGCCGTCTCCAGCAAGGACAGTGCGAGCTCGCTCTGGTGGCGGCCATTCTGCTCGGCATAGGCGTATTCCGCCGCGCCTTGCAGACGCCGTCGGCGCGCCACGTCGCCGGGGCCGTGATAATGCGGCGACACATCTCCGGCCGTCGCTTGCGCAAAAATGGCAACCGCGCCGGCCACACCATCAAGTTGCAGCGCCTTTTCCGCCTGCAGAGCCGCATAACCCTTGTTGTCGCCATCAAACTGCTTTTGCCCGCTGCCGACACAGGTCGCATGCACGCCAAACAACGACAGCAGGCTATGCAAGCGGCCCTCGCGGCGGAAGCTGAGCAGCGACATGCCACGGTCCAGCGCCAGATGCGCGGCATCCGGCGCCAACGGTGTCACCTCGGGGTTACGGTTCCTGGCACGTAGCGAGCGGTTCCACGCCACCGGCGTGTGGTCGTCAAAGCGGCCGGCCACCAGCCCCAGCGCCGTCGGCGCGGCCGATTGCCAGGCCGTGGTGACCGCCGCCACGATGGCGTCGACAATGCGCTTCACATGCGCCGGCACAAAACCCGGCGTGACGATGTTGTACATCGCCTCATGCGCGCAGCCACCAGGGCCGGAGTGTGTATGCGTGCAGGTCAGCACCAGCGCGTCTTCGCGAAAGGCCTCGCCCATGCGTTCGCGCAACGCCACACAGGCACCCTCTCGCATCGCGTGGGTGACATAGCCCAGATCGAGGCAACAGAAAACCAGAGCCGTTCCCTTGCTGTCTTCCAGATACAGCGCACGCGCATGCAGCGGCGACTGCTGGCCGCGGGCACGGTGATGCCACATGCCATAGCCCTGCATGGCATGGCCCTGTGGCGGAATACGGATTTCCTCTCTGCCCCATCCGGCGCGATACACGGCAGCTCCTTGTTCGATTGATGATGGCGGGTGATGACGCTAACCACCGGGCCGGCGACTGCCGAATCTTGGCTCGCTGGCCGGCTCTGGATACCGTCAGTGACTGATGCCGGTCGGACAGACGCCAGCACGAGCGGCACAGACTAGCGCCTGTGCCGAGCAGAAAAATTGGCCCGGGAGTCCAGAGAGGTAAGAAGCGGCTCAGGCGGAGGGAATCGTCGCCATCCCGTTTTGCAGCAGTTGCAAGAATCCTCCTTGCACGCCATCAAGCACGGACGCCTGCGCACCAGCAGCCTGCAACTGCGCCAGCACGGCACTGACCGGCGTCGTGCCATCCAGATGCGGGAGTAGCCGGGCAAAGCCCTCTGGCAGCTCCACGGTCACATGCTCGGTCTGCGGCTCACAACGAGAGGGAGTCACGAGTTCGGCGCGCGCCACCAGCAAGCGCAACGAAGGCTGGCGGAACAGCGCCAACCGCCGGGCTTCTGTAAACGGCTCTTTTCCCAGATGGCGCCAAAGCGCCGCGCCCGTACAGGGGCACAGCGCCTCTTTGAGTACGGCATAGGGCTGCGGCAACAAGGCGGCGCTCACAAAGTCCGCCATGACCAGCGGACGCTGCGGCCAGTCTGCCGGCACCGGAGCCACCAGTGCCGCCGCCCGCCCCGCCTCCAGCCACGCCTGCTTGCGCGCGCAGGCCGTCCAGACCATGCCCAGTTCTGCTTCCACCACACTCAGCACCAGCGCCTGATCACGCGCAGAGGCAAAGGCTGCCGTATCGGCGCGCAAACCGTCACGCAGACGCACACCAAACGCCGTCAACCGTTCTAGCGGCGGCGTGCGCATGGTCTCGACATCAATCAGGGCGCGCAAACGCTGAAGCCCCTCGGGCAATGACGACACCAGACTGAACGACAACGGCAAGCCGCGACAAAACTGCGCCAGAATGAGCCCGGTCCGCATGCCGGCATCCAGCTCCAGCGCATCGGCTCGCAATACGGAAAAATCCGCGCGCTCCTCCGCTGTCAGGTCATAAGCCGACAATGCTGCCACGGGATCATCACGAAAGCGCGCACGCCGTGTCCGATCAAACAGCAAATCGAAGAGTGCGCGCTCCTGCGCGGCAAAACTCATGACGCTGCTCCCGCCATGACCCGCAAGGCCGCGCTGGCACTGAAGCGCCGCACCTGCTCACGCAGGCGCTCAAGATGGCTCATGACGGTTGCGGCAGGCATGCCTTCACACTCATAGCAAAGTGCCTTCACGTTCGGCAGCAAGGGCAGCATTTGCGTCAACATCTGCCAGACCTCGTCGAGCACCGGGCTTTCATGCATGTCGACATACACCGGGCCATGCTCACCTTTGCGCAGACGGCCGCCCGCCACATGCACTTCAATCACTCGCTCGCAAGGCAGATCGGCAATGGCATCCAGCACGCGCTGGCCACTGGCCATTTCCCAGGACACCAGATGCCCCATGTCCAGCAGCAAGGCGCAGCCGGTTTCCTGCGCCAAGCGCCCGAAAAAGGTGAACAGCGGCATGGTGCCGATCACAAAGCTCATCGGCGCCGGCTCAATCGCCACCACGACAGGCACAGCAGTCTGCACTTCGCGCACGCGCTCAATCGCGAACGCCAGAGAGGCCTCGTTGAGGATGGGGGGAATGAAATAACCGAGTTGCGTCGAATAGCCCGCACCGCCTTCCCAAAAACAGTAAGCGCAATCCTGCGCAAACCAGGGCGAGCCGACAGCGGCAACATGGTCGGCTGTCGCCGCCAACCAGTCGGGCGCATTCGGGAAGGAGCCGCAGAAATTCACATACGAGGGATGAAACAACACCGGCACGCCAGCGGCGCGCACACGTTCGATTTCAGGCAATACACTCATCGCCTCGGCAAGCCCGGCATACTCGACAAATTGTGGGCCGCCCTGCATTTTCACCAGCGCTACCGGATCAGGCTCTGATGCGAGACTGAGGCTGACGCCAATCCCAAGTAGCGGTAACGCTTCCAGCCGCTGCACTGGCTCAGGCCTCGCCGACCAGTGTCGCCATGTCGATGACAAAGCGGTATTTCACATCACTGTTCTGCAAACGCTCATAGGCCGTATTGATGTCCTGGATGGCAATACGCTCGATATCGCAGACAATATTGTGCTCGCCACAGAAATCCAGCATCTCCTGGGTTTCCGCAATGCTGCCAATTGACGACCCCGCAAAATTCCGGCGCTGGCCGACCAGTGCAAATACATTGACCGGCAAGGGCTCTGCTGGCAAACCGACCTGACACAGCGTGCCCTCACGACGGAGCAAGCCGAGCAATGCCGTGATGTCGTGATTGGCCGATACCGTGTCGAGAATGAAATCAAAGCTGCTCCGGTGCGCTTTCATTTCGTCACGATTCTTTGACACCACCACTTCATGCGCGCCCAAACGCAGCCCTTCTGCGCGCTTGGCCTCAGACGTTGTGAACAGCACGACATGCGCGCCGAACGCACGCGCGAATTTCACGCCCATGTGTCCCAGCCCGCCCAGCCCCACCACCCCCACTTTTTGTCCCGGCCCGACCTTCCAGTGCCGCAACGGCGAATACGTCGTGATGCCAGCACAGAGCAGTGGCGCCGCCGCTGCCAGATCAAGACCGGCCGGCACTTTCAGCGTGTAGGCCTCATCCACCACGATATTGCTGGAATAGCCGCCATAGGTGACGCCACCGCTATGACGGTCCGGTCCGTTGTAGGTCATGACCGCGCCTTTTTCGCAGTACTGCTCAGCGCCTTCGGCACAGCTGGGGCAAACGCGACAGGAGTCCACCATGCAGCCCACCGCGGCAATGTCGCCCACACGGAATTTACTGACGGCACTACCGATACGTGTCACCCGACCCACGATTTCATGGCCCGGCACGCAAGGAAAATGCGTGCGCCCCCAATCGCCTTTCACCTGATGCAAATCCGAGTGGCACACCCCACAGAACAGGATGTCGATCTGTACATCATGCGCGGCAGGCTCACGTCGTTCAAAACGGAAAGGCGCCAATGGAGAAGTGGTATCGGTGGCGGCATAGCCGATGGACTGGATCATGGAAGGCAACTCCTGCGGGCCGGCAATACGGTTACCGGCGGACAAGGGCTGATGATTGGATGGCGCCGCCTCACTCTGCAAGCGCAAATGTGGTGGCGTGATGCAAAATCCACTGTCGACATGCCAAAAACAAAAAACCCGGCCATTTGCATGACCGGGTTTTTTGCACTGCTGGTGACCCCACGGGGAATTGAACCCCGGTTACCGCCGTGAAAGGGCGATGTCCTAACCGCTAGACGATGGGGCCAAATCATGTTGTGCCAAACATCAGCACAACCAATTTGGTGGAGCTAAGCGGGATCGAACCGCTGACCTCTACAATGCCATTGTAGCGCTCTCCCAGCTGAGCTATAGCCCCAAGAGAGGCGCGCATTCTATGAAGGGCGCCCGGCATCGTCAAGCCTGAAAAACGTGTTTTTCACCCGACTGCCGGATAAACCACCAATCATGAAAAAGGCCCGTTTTCACGGGCCTTTACGCATCCGGTGCAACAGCACCCGTCACAGCAGCTTTTCAATATCCGCGGCAATGTCTTCCGGCTTGGTGGCCGGCGCATAACGGCTGATCACCCGCCCGTTGCGATCGACGAGGAACTTGGTGAAGTTCCACTTCACTGCCGTGCTGCCGAGCAGGCCGGGAGCGGCACTGGTCAGATGACGGAACAATGGGTGCGCATCCGCGCCATTGACGTCGATCTTGGCAAACATGGGAAAGCTGACACCGTAGTTGAGCTCGCAAAACTCGCTGATCTCGCTGTCGCTGCCCGGGTCCTGGTTCAGGAACTGGTTGCAGGGGAAGCCCAGCACCATCAGCCCCTTGTCCTTGTACTTTTCATACAACGCCTCCAGACCCTTGAACTGCGGCGTAAAGCCACATTTGCTGGCCGTATTCACGATGAGCAGCACCTGCCCCTTGTACTCGGCAATAGGCTTGTCCTGACCGGTGATGGTCTTGCCGGAAAAATCGTAGACGCTGGCCATGGGCCTTCACTCCTTTACTTCGTTTCGTCGTCGGGGGTTGAGTCGGGGTCGAGCTTAAGCGATAGCGAGTTCACGCAATAGCGCAAACCGGTCGGGCGTGGGCCATCAGGAAACACATGGCCCAGATGGCTGCCACAGCGTTTGCAGGTGATTTCCGTGCGCACCATGCCCAAGGTGGCATCACGGTGCTCGGCAATCGCACCTGCCTCAAGCGGCTGCCAGAAACTGGGCCAGCCCGAGCCGGAGTCGTACTTCGTTGCCGAACTGAACAGCGGCTCGCCACAGGCGCGGCAACGGTAGGTGCCGTCGCGGTGCTCATCCCAGTATTCACCGGTAAAAGGGCGCTCGGTGCCCTTTTCACGGCATATGCGGTACTCCTCAGGATTGAGGCGCTGGCGCCATTCGGCATCGGTTGGCAAGGTCTTGTCGTCACTCATGCGCATCACCCGGGAAATGATTCTTCTGGGCAAACCCTATGGGGGCGCGATTCAAGGCTTCAAGGCATGAGGTGATGATTCCGGGAACCGTTACACGAAAACGGCAAGCTTGTTGCCGCGCCCGGCAAGAAGGCACTGGAAAAAGGCAAAAATAGGGAATAGCCTATTGGCACCGTTAATCCCTAGGAAATCCGGCATGAGCCTCCTGGAACAGGTCGAGCAGTTTCTGGCCGACTATCCCGACATCAGCGCCTCGCAATTCGGCACCCTTTTCCGCAAAGACCCCAACTTCGTGGGCGAGCTGAAAAAGGGCCGCAGCCCGCGTATGGCCACCGTCGAGCAAATCCTGAGCGCCATGACCCGCCACCGGCAAGAACACCCAGCGAGTGGCGACACATCCGCCCCCTCACCCACCCCGCGCGAGCCCGCCACCATGCATGTGCCCAAATCCGCCAAACTCAAGAACGTCTGTTACGACATCCGTGGCCCTGTGCTCAAGGCTGCCACGGCCATGGAAGAACAGGGCCATCGCATCATCAAGCTCAACATCGGCAACCCAGCCCCCTTCGGCTTTGAGGCGCCGCAAGAAATCCTGGCCGACGTCATCACCAACCTACCCAACTCCATCGGCTATTGCGAGTCGAAGGGGCTCTTTGCGGCGCGCAAGGCCATCATGCAGTACTACCAGCAGAAGGGCTTGTTCGGCGTCGAAGTCGGCGACATCTACATCGGCAACGGCGTCTCCGAGCTCATCGTCATGGCCATGCAGGCCCTGCTCGACAATGGTGACGAAATGCTGATTCCGGCCCCGGACTACCCCCTGTGGACGGCCGCGGTCACCCTTTCCGGCGGCAGTCCGGTGCACTATCTCTGCAACGAGAGCGACGGCTGGTACCCCGACCTTGCCGACATGGAAAAGAAGATCACGCCGAAAACCCGCGGCATCGTGGTCATCAACCCCAACAACCCCACAGGGGCTGTCTATCCGAAGCACATCCTGGAGGGCATCGTCGCCCTCGCCCGCAAACACGGCCTCGTGCTGTTTGCCGACGAGATCTACGACAAGATCCTCTACGACGACGCCCAACACACCTGTCTGGCCGCCCTCGCCCCGGATCTGCTCTGTGTGACCTTCAACGGCCTCTCCAAGTCTTACCGCGTGGCCGGCTTCCGCTCCGGCTGGCTCATGGTCAGCGGCAACAAGGCGGCGGCCAAAGACTATATAGAAGGCCTGGACATGCTGGCCTCGATGCGGCTCTGCGCCAATGTGCCGGCGCAGAACGCCATCCAGACCGCGCTCGGTGGCTACCAGAGCATCAACGACCTCATCCGCCCGGGCGGCCGCCTCTATGAGCAGCGCAATCTGGCGGTGGACATGCTCAACGCCATTCCGGGCGTGTCCTGCGTGAAGCCTGAAGGCGCGCTTTACCTGTTCCCACGCCTTGACCCCGACGTTTATCCGATCGCCAACGATCAGGACTTCATTCTGGAGTTGCTCCAAGCCGAGAAAGTGCTGCTGGTGCAGGGCACGGGCTTCAACTGGCCCAAACCCGACCACTTCCGCGTGGTCTTCCTGCCCAACAAGGAAGACCTGAAAGAGGCCATCACCCGTATCGCCCGCTTCCTGGAAAGCTATCGTCAGCGTCACGGCACGGCCTGATACAGTGCGGCGCCGGCCCTGTCACTCCCTCACAAGGCGCCAGAACAAAGGGGCCGGCAGCACCACCTGCCTTGCACTGCCACAGTGCATACCCCTGTTTTTGCAGTGGTTTTCACGATACCGACACAATTTATTGCTTGAAATAGCCCGAGGGCGGCCATAGCTTGCCTTCATCGCGGCGCTCGCGCCGTTCAACCGCAAGGAGTATCCCAGCCCATGTTCCGCATTTTCCTGTTCCTGATGACCAACCTCGCCGTATTGGTAGTGGCCGGCATCGTTCTCAGTGTTCTGGGAGTCGGCTCGACTCATGGCCCGGGCAATAACCTCAACCTGCAAAACCTGCTCGTCTTCTGTTTCGTGTTCGGCATGGTCGGCTCGCTCGTGTCGCTGCTGCTGTCGAAATGGATGGCCAAGCGTGGCACCGGCACGCAAGTGATCGAAAATCCGCGCACGGAAGAAGAGCGCTGGCTCATCAGCACGGTGGAGGAACTCTCCCGCAAAGCCGGAATCAAGATGCCGGAAGTGGGTATTTTCCCGAGCTATCAGTCCAACGCATTCGCCACTGGCTGGAACAAGAACGCGGCGCTGGTCGCCGTCTCCACCGGCTTGCTGCAACGCATGAGCCGCGATGAAGTGAAAGCCGTGTTGGGCCACGAAATCGGCCACGTAGCCAACGGCGACATGGTGACACTTGCGCTAGTACAAGGCGTCGTGAATGCGTTCGTGATGTTCTTCTCGCGCATCATCGGCAATTTTGTGGACCGTGTGGTATTCAAAAACGAAGAAGGCCCCGGCATTGCCTACTACGTTACCAGCATCATTGCCGATATCGTGCTGGGCATTCTGGCGTCGGCCATCGTCATGTGGTTCTCGCGTCACCGCGAATTCCGCGCCGATATCGCCGGTGCCGAGCTGGCAGGCAAGCAGTCCATGATCAACGCACTGCGTCGTCTGCAAGCCGAGCATGAACTGCCCGATCAGATGCCGGCCGAAATGACCGCGCTGGCCATCACCGAAGGCCAGCACAAGGGCTTCAGTCTGGCCAAGCTGTTCATGAGCCACCCACCGATTGAAACGCGTATTGCCGCGCTGCAGAACGCGCAAATCATGTAAGCGAATCCCTGCATAAAAAAACGGCCGCCTCTGCGGCCGTTTTTTTATGGCGCGAAATCCAGACCGAGCCAACCCACATCGCAGCCGCAAGCGGACACACAGTCACAGAAACTTCAGTTTACCCCACCCACCCCCTCCCAAAGGGTGGGGTGACATTCTGCGTCAGCTCCTAGACTCGGCGGCGACCGATTCGTATCGGTCAGTTCCCGCAACCCAATCAAAAAATGGAGATACCGTCATGTCGGTATGGGTCACGTGGCCAGCTTTGACCAAGCTAGGCAGTCTAGGGATAGTCGCAGGTTTGCTGGTGCTGGCAGCCGAGCGCGAATCACTGTTCAAGAACAATCTTTTCGATGTCGAGGACTACGCTCGCCACAACGCCAACATCACTTGCGACGAGCGCAGCCTGACTGCACGCACCGAGGATGGCACCTGCAACATCCTGAGCAATCCTGCAGAAGGGTCGGTTTATCGTCGCTTCGGCCGCAACGTCAACAGCGCAATCACGAAAGGTGAAACCGAGGCAGATACATTGCTCTCGCCCAACCCTCGCGATGTGAGCAACAGCCTGATGGCGCGAAATGAGTTCAAGCCCGCCCCCAGCCTGAACTTCATCGCTGCCTCATGGATCCAGTTCATGATTCATGACTGGGTCGACCATGGCCCCAACAAAGTCGGTGATCCTATCCGTGTACCACTCCCCTCCGGTGACACACTGGGATCGGGCTATATGGACGTTCAACGCACCCAGCCAGACCCGAGTCGCACCGCTGCCGATGCCGGCAAACCTGCCACCTACCGCAATCACAACACCCACTGGTGGGATGGGTCGCAGCTCTACGGCAGCGACAAAGCAACCAATGACAAGGTGCGCAGCTTTGTTGACGGCAAGCTGAAAATCAATGCCGATGGCACATTGCCGACCGAATTCATCAGTGGAAAGCCGGTCACCGGCTTCAACGAAAACTGGTGGGTCGGCCTCAGCATGCTGCACCAGATTTTCACAAAAGAGCACAATGCCATTGCCAGCATGCTCAAACAGAAATACCCCGGCCGCAGCGACCAGTGGCTGTATGACCGCGCACGCCTGATCAACTCGGCACTCATGGCCAAAATCCATACCGTGGAATGGACACCGGCCGTCATCGCCAACCCCGTCACCGAGCGCGCCATGTATGCCAACTGGTGGGGGCTTCTCGGATCACGCGCACCACGCGACAAATACCAGAATGAAGTGCGCATGCTGCAAGAAGATCTTGCCAAAACAGACTCATTCGTGAAGCGGATTCTTGGGGTTGATCCCAGGCTCTCGAATGGCGTCGGCAGCTCAACCATCGATCATGCACTGGCAGGTCTTGTCGGCTCTGCAGACACCAATAATGCCGGGGTCCCCTACACGCTGACAGAAGAATTTGTGGCGGTTTATCGTATGCACCCATTGATGCGTGATGCGGTGGACATCTATGACATCGGGAGCAACGTCGTTACCCGTACGGTCCCGATTCAAGGCACTCGTGATCGCGACGCAGAATCCCTTCTCGGGAATGAACGACCGGAGCGCCTCTGGTACTCCTTCGGCATCACCAATCCGGGATCGCTCACACTGCACAACTACCCGAACTTCCTGCGTAACCTTTCGGTTCCGGTTGCCGGCAATATTGATCTTGCGACCATTGACGTTCTTCGCGATCGTGAACGCGGCGTTCCGCGTTACAACGAGTTCCGGCGCCAGATCGGCCTGAAGCCGATCACGAAGTTCGAAGACCTGACAACCGATGCAGCGACGCTTGCTCAGCTTAAAAGGCTCTACGGCAACAACATCGAGAGAATCGACACATTGGTAGGCCAGCTTGCCGAAACCGTGCGGCCCGACGGCTTTGCATTTGGTGAAACCGCCTTCCAGATCTTCATCATGAATGCTTCTCGCCGACTGATGACCGACCGCTTTTTCACACGCGATTACCGCCCGGAGGTTTACACCGCAGAAGGGCTTGATTGGGTGGAAAACACCACCATGGTCGATGTGCTCAAACGCCACAACCCACAACTGTCCTCTAGCCTGGTGGGTGTTGAAAACGCCTTTAAACCATGGGGCCTCAACATGACCGCCGACTATGAGTCATGGGCAGGCAGCGCCAAGGCAGATCATCTGTGGATTAACGGCGCCCTGCGCACGCAATACACCACCACCATGCCCGCACTCAAGCCCGTGGATATTGGAGGGCTGATCAGCTCCATTCTCTGGAAAAAAGTACAGACGCGTACCGATGTGGCACCACCGGGCTACAGCAAACCCATTCACCCTTATGGCGCCATGGCAAAGGTGAAGTTTGTTCCCGTCGCCAACAATGGCTATACCGGCCTCTTCCAGGGCTCTGACCATGGCTTGCTGCGCCTTTCTGTGACCGGCCTGCCCTCTGATCGCGGCTTTGCACCGGGACTCGCATGGAAAGCCTTTGTGGATGGAAAACCCTCCGAGAATGTGTCCGCGCTCTATACCCTTTCAGGCCAGGGCGACAACCACAATTTCTTTGCAAACGAGCTGTCGAACTATGTCTCGCCAGAGGTCAATGAAACGCTGGGT
>JAUXNL010000409.1 GCA_030684415.1 Moraxellaceae bacterium
GGCGCAGGTCCTTGGGGGCAGACTGGTCGACGCCGCGGAGCGCCGGCGGTTCAACCCCCTTGATGTCACCGGGACGGTCGGTCTCGCCGCGGAGACCTGGCGCGGAGACCTGGCGCTGGCCTCAGGCGGGACGCCGGTGGCCGATGTCGAGCTTGTCCATGACGGCGCGACAGGGATCGGGTCTGTCGCGGTGGACACCGGCCGACTGGCCTTTTCGGATGGGGGCCTGCAGCCCCTCGACCTCTCGCCGCTGGCCGCGGCCATAGGCTCCCCGGCGGTGGGAAGCGCCCAGTTCCTCGGGGGCTTCCAGTGGCGCCCGGATGGGACCGGGAGCCAAGGGCGCCTGTCGGTGTTCGCCCTGGACTTCATCAGCCCGGCCGGAGCGGTGCGAGGTCTGGCGGGCGATCTCGATTTCACCAGTCTCGCGCCATTGGTCACGGCCCCGGGCCAACAGCTTGCGGCGCAGGAACTTCAGCTTCTGGCCCCGCTGGCCACCCCTCAGGTGACCTTCCAGCTCCTGGGGCGGAGCCTTGAGGTTTCTGGTGGCGCGGTGAATGTGGGAGGCGGCACGGTGCGCCTCGAGCCGATGAGCGTGCCATTCGACGGCTCCGAATCCTGGCGGGGCGAGTTGGTGGTCGAGGGCGTGCAACTGGCCGACATCGTCAGCGCGACTCCGTTCGCCGATCGGGTTTCCCTGTCGGCCCGGGTCAGCGGGCGGCTGCCGTTCATTGTTGGCCCCGACGGGTTCAGGCTGGTCCAGGGACGGCTTGAGGCCATCGAGCCTGGTCGGCTGTCTATCCGCCGCGCGGCCCTGACCGATGTCAGAGCCTCGGGCGGCGACGCCAGCGCCGCGTTGGAGGGGCTGGGCGAGAGCGCCCCGGTTACGCCCATCGGCGAGACAAACACCGCGGTCGAATTCGCCTATCAGGCCATGGAGCATCTGGCCTTCGATCTCCTTGATGCCGAGGTCAACAGCCTCCCTGGCGGACGCCTGGGGGTCCTCTTCCACGTGCGTGGCGAGCAC
>JAUXNL010000473.1 GCA_030684415.1 Moraxellaceae bacterium
CCCAGGCTGAGTCCAGACGCCCCCCCATCAAGCCTGCAAGCGCAAACGCAAACGGCACCGCAAAGCCGACATAGCCCATGTACAACATGGGTGGATGGAAGATGAGACCGGGGTCCTGAAGCAGCGGATTGAGATCGTTGCCATCGGGCGGGAAGTCCGGCAGCAAACGGTCAAACGGATTGGAAGTGAGCAGGATAAAGAGAAGAAAAGCGACGCTGACCGCGCCAAGAATGGAAATGACCCGTGCCGTCATGTCACGCGGCAGGCTACGACTGAAACGGGCAACGGCTGCCGTCCACAAGGCCAGCACCAGCGCCCACAGCAGCAAAGAGCCCTCATGCCCGCCCCACACCGCCGAAATCTTGTACCAGACCGGCAATGCCGTATTGCTCTGCCGTGCCACATAGTCGACGGAGAAGTCATTCTGCAAAAACGCATGGGTGAGCATGGCAAACGAGAAGACCAGCAGCCCCAACTGGGTCCATGCACTGCGGCGAGCAACGGCCTGCGCCCCGGGATGGCCGCGCCACACCCCCACCATCGGCACCACGGTTTGCAACAGCGCGACGGCAAGCGCCAGCACCAAGGCAAAATGACCCAGCTCAACAAGCATCACGCACTCCCGCATCAATCACTGCACAGCCGAACCTTCAAGGCCAAACGCCCGGAGCCCTTGGGTGCTCAAAACTGCGCCATGATACGCAGCGACCTCTTCATGTCCATAAGGCGGATGTAATCCATCCCGCCCCTCGCCAGCCCTCGTCAGCTCACACATTTGGAAACAAGTTGAGGAAGAAGGTGGGACCAGACCGTCACAAGGCCACTGCTACAATCGCGGCGCCGTCAGACGACGGCGTCGCCACAAGGACTGTTTCAACGATGCGCAAGAACTCCTTCACCCGTGATGAACTCCTGAGCTGCGGCCATGGCGAGATGTTCGGCCCCGGCAATGCACGCCTTCCACTGCCTAACATGCTGATGATGGATCGCGTTACGCTGATCACGGATGAAGGCGGCAATCACGGCAAAGGCGAGATCATCGCCGAGCTCGATATCCGTCCGGACCTCTGGTTTTTCGGCTGCCATTTCGAAAGCGACCCGGTGATGCCCGGCTGCCTCGGTGTCGATGCCATGTGGCAATTGCTCGGTTTCTGGCTGGCATGGCGTGGTAATCCCGGGCGCGGGCGCGCGCTGGGCGCGGGTGAAATCAAATTTTTCGGCCAGGTGCTGCCTACCCACAGCAAGGTGACTTACCACCTGCACCTCAAGCGTGTGGTAGAGCGCAAGCTGGTCATGGGTATTGCGGATGCCAGCATGCAGGTCGATGGTCGCGAGATTTACACCGCACAAGACCTGCGCTGCGGCCTGTTCACGAGCACTGACAACTTCTGATCCCGCACTGGAGGCGGCTACCGGTCGTCTCGGTGCGGGCTGACATCCGGCCCTTTCAGGGGCGGATCAGACCTGCCGGCAACGTCAGTTCAACTGCCGGCGGCTACAACTACCGCAAGCCCTGCTGTGCCACCAAGACAGGGCAGCGAGATGCAGAAAACTGCCGACTGAGGGAAAAAAACCATGCGACGTGTCGTGATCACAGGGCTGGGCATCGTATCCAGCCTGGGCAATGACAAAGCCAGCGTCAGTGAAAGCCTGCGCCTCATGCGCTCCGGCATCACCGCCAATACCGTGTATGCCGAAATGGGCTTTCGCAGCCAGATCAGCGGCACGCCGCAAATTGATCTGGATGCGCTGATCGACCGCAAGGACAAACGTTTTGAGGGCGGCGCGGCTGCTTATGCGCATGTGTCATTGCAGCAGGCCATCATCGATGCGGGTCTGCCCCCTGAAGTGGTGTCTCACCCGCGTACCGGACTCATCGCCGGATCAGGCGGTGCCTCCACGGCTAATGTGGTCGAATCGGCCGACATCGCCCGCAGCAAAGGCGTCAAGCGTATCGGGCCTTACATGGTGCCGCGCACCATGGGCAGCACCGTATCCGCCTGCCTTTGCACTGCCTTCCAGATCAAGGGCGTGAACTACTCCATTTCTTCTGCTTGCTCCACCAGCGCTCATTGCATCGGCAACGCCGTCGAACAGATCCAGATGGGCAAACAAGACGTGATGTTTGCCGGTGGCGGAGAAGAAGAGCACTGGACCCTGTCGTGCCTGTTCGATGCTATGGGCGCCATGTCCAGCAAGTACAACGACACGCCCGCAAAAGCATCGCGTGCCTATGATGCCAACCGCGATGGCTTCGTGATTGCCGGTGGCGGTGGCATGGTGGTGCTGGAAGAGTACGAACATGCCGTGAAGCGTGGTGCAAAGATTTACGCCGAAGTCATCGGGTATGGTGCCAGCAGTGATGGCTATGACATGGTGGCGCCCAGTGGTGAAGGTGCCGCTCGCTCCATGCGCCTGGCACTGGAAACAGTGGACACGCCCGTGGACTACATCAATGCGCACGGGACCTCTACTCCCGTGGGTGATGTGGCCGAGCTCAAAGCCGTAAAAGACGTATTTGGCGCCAACGCACCGAAAATCAGTTCCACCAAATCCATCTCCGGACACTCGTTGGGAGCGGCGGGCGTACAGGAAGCGATTTACTGTCTGCTGATGCTGGAAGGCGATTTCATCGCCGGCTCGGCGAATATCGACACGCTGGACCCGCAGGCCGAAGGCCTGCCCATCGTGCGAGAAACCATCATGAACGCTGGCGTGAAAACCATCATGTCCAACAGCTTTGGTTTCGGTGGCACCAATGCAACGCTGGTGATGCGCAAGATTTGAATCGGAGTGACCCCCATAAAAAACCGCAAGCGCCTTGCGGTTTTTTTATGGGGGTCACTCCACCGGCGTCCAGGAGAGCCTGGCGCCTGCCGCATTGGCATATAAATCCGTCCCCGCCACCGCGTACAGCACCTCATCAACAAAGACCAACGGCAAACGATCACGACACCAGGGAGGAATGCCCCTCTCCTGCAACAGGCGCTTGAGTGACGCCGAATGTTCATGACCTGCCCGCCGCAGGCGCTCGCCACCTTGCCGGAAGCGGACGACCGAGTCCGGCGGTAACGGCAAACTGGCATACAGATAACGACCATCGGGCAACAGCAGCGGACGGCATCCATCCCAGCGGCACTGCCATCCTTCTGGCAGCGCCAGCAACGGGCTCATCACATACAGATGTTCACGATAGCGGCGTAACTCACAGCCCGTCCATGCCAGTAATGGCGTGGCATCGGTTCGTGCTGCCACCACTTCATCCATGATTTTCTGGAGAAGGGCTTCATCCGGCAGCAAGAAATCTTGTTGCTGTAGCCAGTAGCGCAGCAACAGTCGCTGACGCGGCATGGAAAAAGACTGCAAGACGTTGATGTCCAGGCGCTGTTGCGCATCAATCGCCACCAGTGCCATCTCTGCAGCCATCTCTTCAAGCAAGCCCTCCGCTTCCTGCATGCGCTTGGCAGTTTGTGCCAATGTCGCCGACAGTGAGGGCCAGCGCTTTTCCAGTAAAGGCAGAGCCTCATGGCGCAGAAAATTGCGGGCATGACGGACATCCGCATTCGATTCGTCTTCAATCCATTCCAACTGATGCTCTATCGCATACGCCAAGAGCCGGGATCGCGGTAGGCCAAGCAGCGGGCGCCACAGCGGAACCGTTCCGCTGGCAGCAGGCAACTCGCTGGCTGCTTGCATGGCGGCCAATCCGCGCACACCTGCACCCCGCATGAGACGGAACAGCACTGTCTCGGCCTGATCATCCTGATGCTGGGCGAGCAGCAAGGCATCGCCTGCCTGCAACACGCCCACAAACGCCTCGCGCCTCGCCGCCCGAGCTGCCTCCTCCAGACTCCCGTGCGTAGGCGTCACGCGGACACGAAGCGCCATGAGTGGAACACTCAAATGGTCGCAAACCTGCATGACATGCACTGCCCACGCATCTGCCTGCGGACTCAAGCCGTGATGCACATGCACGGCCGCTATTTCAACACCCAACACCGGTGCAAGTTGCACCACGGCGTGCAACAGCACCGTCGAGTCGAGCCCTCCCGAAAAGCCGACCACGAGCCGACGCACCGATGGCGTAGCCTGCAGATGAGCCTCCATAAACTGCTGTAATTGCCGCTCAGGCATGACGGTTATGTGCCCGGAATAAAGAGGAATTCACAAACAAAAACGCCGGCAACTGCCGGCGCTTTCGCATCGTTGCACTTACTGCACGCCGTAGCTCATCAGACGCTCGTAACGGCGAGCCAACAGTGCTGGCGTATCGAGACTGCGCAATTTCTTCAGTTGACGTATGACTGCCTTGCGCAGGCTGTCGGCCATGGCATCCATATCACGGTGCGCACCGCCAAGCGGTTCCTTGACGAGCTCGTCCACAAAACCAAGCTCTTTCAGACGTTCAGCCGTCAGGCCCATGGCATCCGCCGCCTCAGGTGCTTTTTCTGATGTTTTCCACAAAATTGAGGCGCAGCCCTCAGGGGAAATCACCGAATACGTGCTGTATTGCAACATGAGCAGGCTGTCACCCACACCAATGGCCAATGCGCCGCCGGAGCCGCCCTCGCCAATCACGGTGGAGATGATTGGCGTTTTCAACCGCGACATCACCGCCAGATTGCGCGCGATCGCTTCGCTTTGACCCCGTTCCTCAGCATCAATCCCGGGAGAGGCGCCCGGTGTATCGATGAAGGTCAGCACGGGCAAATGATAACGCTCTGCCATTTCCATCAGACGCAAAGCCTTACGGTAGCCTTCAGGCTTGGGCATACCGAAATTACGGCGGACTTTTTCTTTTACGTCACGACCCTTCTGATGACCAATCACCATCACCGGCTCACCCTGCAAGCGAGCCGTGCCACCGATAATGGCCGCGTCATCGCCGAAAACCCGGTCACCGTGCAACTCATCGAAGTCGGTAAAAATACGCTCGACATAATCCATGAGGTAAGGACGTTTCGGATGTCGCGCCAGTTGCGACACCTGCCAAGCGGTGAGCTTGGTGAATATTTCTTCCGTCAGTTTGAGGCTCTTGTCCTGCAAACGGCCGATTTCATCATTGATGTTAAGACCTGTGCCGGTACCCACCAGCTTCAGACCTTCAATTTTGGCCTCGAGCTCGGCAATCGGCTGTTCAAAATCCAGATAGTTCGGATTCATGCTGTCCCTTCCCGATACAGTCAGTAGGTAGCCAACCGGCTACCAGCGCCGCTGTTGGCGGCATTGAATGGGCGTTAGTGTAACTGCGGCACGCGTTAGCTGCGACCTGTCGGTCTGGCGCCATTTGCTGCAATTTGTTTCACCCCCGGCCTCATCTGGCGGCTAGTACAACACCTCGACAGCGGCCGTACCGTACTGCTGGCGCAGGCGTTTGAGGAGATCCTCCGAGGGCACGACACGCCACTGCTCACCCAAGCGCAACGCGGCTTCCGCATCCGACCGGCGATAGCGCAGACGTACCGGTGCCCCTTGAGCCCCCGACGCCGGACGATGGCTGGAGAGCAGTTGCTGCAGATCCTGGGCAAAACGTGCGCCCAGCGCTGCAGCCTCAAGACGAATTTCCAAGCCTCGGCTACGGCTCGCTCTGGCTTCCGCCAGCGTCATCACCTTGCGCACCACCATTTTCAGGCCGCCGTTATAGTCATCATGGCTAACCTCACCTTCGACAACAATGACGGTGTCACGGGTCAGCACATGACGGTATTGCTCATAGGTATCCGTGAAAAGTGCCGCCTCGATACGGCCAGTGCGATCATCCAGTTGCACGAACGCACGAGAGCCGCGCTGGCCCTTCTGGATGCGTGTCGCTAACACCAGACCGGCAACCGTCGTGGTCACACCACGCCTTGTGGGCTGCAAATCTGCCAGCCGCTGTTCAACAAATCGCACCAGCTCGGCTTCATACTGATCAATCGGATGGCCGGTGAGATACAGACCCAGCGTTTCCTTTTCTGCCATCAGACGTTCGTCATCGGTCCACTGCAGGGCATCGATGAACTCACCGCTAGGCGCGGCCTCAACCACGTCGCCGAACAAATCAAGAATGCCGGCATCTGCATTTCGTGCCTGCTGCTCCGCCGCCGCCACCGCCTCATCAAGAGAGGCCATGAGAATACCGCGATGCGGGCCGAGCGCATCCAGCGCGCCCGCTCGCACCATGGCCTCCAGCGTACGTTTGTTGCACTTGCGCAAATCAACACGGCGGCAAAAATCGAAAAGATCCTTATAAGGACCGCTTTCTCTGCGCCCCTTCACGATATTCTCAGTCGGTCCTTCACCCACGCCCTTGATGGCACCCAGGCCATAAATGATTTCACCCGCATCCGTGGTGACAAACTTGAACTGGCTGACATTCACATCGGGCGGCGCCAGACGCAACTTCATCTCGCGACACTCTTCGATGAAGGTCACGATCTTGTCGGTATTGTGCATTTCTGACGACAGCACCGCCGCCATGAACTCTGCCGGATAATGCACTTTTAGCCAGGCCGTCTGATACGACACCAAGGCATAGGCGGCCGAATGCGACTTGTTGAAACCGTAGCCCGCAAACTTTTCCATCAAGTCAAAAATGTGTCCGGCGAGATCCTTGTCGATCTTCTGCTCTTCGGCACCGGCCATGAATTTGACACGCTCTTTGGCCATTTCCTCGGGCTTTTTCTTGCCCATGGCGCGGCGAAGCATGTCTGCACCACCTAGCGAATAGCCAGCCATGACCTGTGCAATCTGCATCACCTGCTCTTGATAGACGATGACGCCATAGGTCGGCTTGAGCACAGGCTCCAGACATTCGTGCTGGTACTGCGCATCGGGATAGGCGACTTCGGCACGACCATGCTTGCGGTTGCAGAAGTCATCCACCATCCCCGACTCCAGCGGCCCCGGACGGAAGAGCGCAACGAGAGCAATAAGATCTTCAAAATTGGAGGGCAGAAGCTTTTTCAGCAACTTCTTCATGCCGGGCGATTCCAACTGAAAAACAGCGGTGGTTCGCCCTTCCTGCAACAGCTTGTAGGTGGCCCTGTCATCCAGAGGCAACGCCATGATGTCAAGTGGAGGCTCGCTGCGCCGCGCGCGCTTGGCATTGATGTCTTTCAATGCCCAATCAATGATGGTGAGTGTGCGCAGGCCAAGAAAGTCAAACTTCACCAGACCGACTTGCTCGACATCATCCTTGTCATACTGGCTGACCCAGCGTCCTTCTTCATCACAGAAAACGGCGGTGAAATCCGTGAGCTTGCCCGGCGCAATCAGCACGCCACCGGCATGCTTGCCGACGCCTCGGGTCAGGCCCTCCAGCTTCAGCGCCATCTCCCATATTTCCAGCGCGTCTTCATGGTCAGACATTTCCGGCGTACTGAGCAGCTCGTCAAGTTGCGGCTCTTCTTTGCGCGCCTCTTGCAGACTGATGCCGGGAGTAAACGGAATCAGCTTCGACATCCTGTCCGCAAGGCCATAAGACTTGCCTTGCACACGCGCCACATCCCGCACCACCGCCTTGGCCGCCATGGTGCCAAACGTAATGATTTGCGAAACGGCCTCACGACCATAATGTCCGGCCACATACTCAATGACCCTGTCTCGGCCATCCATACAGAAATCGATGTCGAAGTCGGGCATGGAGACACGTTCAGGATTGAGGAAGCGCTCGAACAGCAGGTCATAGGGCAAAGGATCGAGATCGGTGATTTTCAGCGCCCATGCCACCAGTGATCCCGCTCCAGAACCACGACCGGGGCCCACCGGAACTCCGTTTTCCTTGGCCCAGCGAATGAAGTCCATCACGATGAGAAAGTAGCCCGCAAACCCCATCTGGTTGATGATTTTCAGTTCAAAATCAAGACGCTGATCATAGATGCTACGGCGCTCTGCATAATCCACCGCCGTCGGATCCAGCACTAGCGACAAGCGCTGATCCAGACACTCACGCGTATGGGCAATCAGATATTCATCGATGGTCATGCCTGCCGGAACCGGATAATTCGGCAGGAAGCTCTTGCCCAAGCGGATATCGAGCGTACACCGCCGGGCAATCTCTAACGTGTTTTCAATCGCCTCGGGGATATCTGCAAACAGCTCGGCCATCTGCTCGGGCGACTTGAGGTATTGCTCCGGGGAGTAATCACGTGGTCGCCGTGGATCGGCCAAGACATAGCTGCGTGCGATGGAGACACGCACTTCATGCGCCTCAAAATCTTCGGGTGCTAGAAATCGGACATCATTGGTCGCAACGACCGGACATCCCTTCTCGGTCGCTAATGCGATAGCGGCATGCAAATGCCGCTCATCTCCATCGCGCCCGGCGCGCGTTATTTCCTGATAAACCCTGTCAGGAAAACACTCCATCCAGCGCTCCAGTCGAGGGCCGGCAAGCGTTGCATCGGCACCGGTCAACGCAATACCGATATCACTGCGCCGCCCCAAAAGCATGATCAGGCCGTCGCCATTCGCTTCAAGCCATGCACGCGCCACTAAGGGCTCACCCAACTCCTGCCCTTCAACATAGGCACGAGAAATCACAGCAATCAGGTTCTTATAACCAGTCTCGTTCATGATCAGCACGGTGACTTCAAACTGCTCATCACCATCACGCACAACAAGATCTGCACCAAACACCGGCTTGATACCTTTGCCCTGTGCACTCTTGTAGAACTTGACCAATGCATACAGATTCATGCGGTCCGTCATGGCAACAGACGGCATGCCCGCAGCAAGACTGGCTTTTACCAGCTCATCAACACGGACAATGCTGTCTTTTAACGAAAATTCGCTACGAACATGCAGATGCACAAAAGCCGTCACGAGAACACTCCCGACAGACGCAGGGAGAGCGCCTCGCGCACCGGCGCGAATGAGCGACGATGCTCAGGAATGGGACCATGCTCCCGCAGGGCCAGCATATGATCTTTGGTCGGATAACCCTTGTGCCGAGAAAACCCATACTGCGGATATTTGGCATGTAAGGCTTCCATTTCCGCATCACGCGCCACTTTGGCCAGAATGCTGGCCGCACTGATGGCAGGCACTTTTGCATCACCTTTGACAACAGGCGTTGCCGGACAAGGAAAGTGCGGCGCACGATTCCCATCCACCAATACGTGTTGCGGACTGATGGCAAGACCCATCACCGCTCGTTGCATGGCCAGCAAGGTGGCACGCATTATATTGAGCTCATCTATTTCGTGCGGATCTGCGCGTCCATAAGCAAAACACAGGGCATTGGTGCGAATATCATCGGCGAGAAGCAAACGGCGCTTTTCTGTCAGTGCCTTGGAGTCGGCCAGGCCTGGAATCGGGCGCGCGGGATCAAGAATGACCGCTGCCGTTACAACGGCGCCCACCAACGGTCCACGGCCAACTTCGTCGACACCCGCAACAACCAGCCCCGCCAATGCGGGAAACTGGACCAGCATGGAGTCCTGCTCTTGTTCACGCATCCGGCTTTTCTCCCACATGATCCAGCAATCGCTGTACCGCATCCGCGGCTTTCAAATCGGCATTTTGCTGCAGCAGGCGATGCAAGTCGTCAAAACGCTGCACGCAAGCATTACGATAACTTTCGTCATCCAGCCAGCGCGCCGTTGCCGCCGCAATCGCAACAGGCGAAGCCGCATGCTGCAATAGCTCTGGCACCAGCGCCTCATTCGCTAGCAGATTGGGCAGGCTGACAAAGGGAGTTTTTACCAGAAACCGCGCAATCAGCCAGGTCAGCCAGTGCAGGGAATAGGCCACCACCATGGGCTTTTTCAGCAACATGGCCTCGAGTGTGGCCGTACCAGAGGCCAACACCACCACATCTGCCGCCGCCATGACCCGGCGGCCAACGCCAGCCCCCAGACGATCATCAAAGACGCCTGCGGTAATGCCCGCGTCCGTCAGATAATGATCAATCTGTACTCGCCGCTCCGCATTGATGGCGGGAATGATGAAACGTGCCTCGGGCTTTTGTTTGAGAATCTCTTTAGCCGCTGCCAGCAACAGTGGTGCCATCCGGCTCACTTCACCACCTCGGCTGCCCGGCAAAAGCGCTATGTACTCGCCGTTTACGTCCAAGCCCAGCTCACGACGTGCTGCTTCGGTATCGTTTATCAGGGGTAACTCATCAGCAAGTGGATGCCCGACAAAAACGGCATCGACGTCGTGTGCATCGTAAAAAGCTTTTTCAAATGGCAGCAGACAAAGCATCGTATCAATCGCTTGACGAATCCCCACCACCCGCCCCTGCCGCCATGCCCAAACCGAGGGACTGACATAATGGACGGTAGGTATGCCAGCGCGCTTGAACTCGGCAGCCAGACGAAGATTGAAATCGGGCGCATCAATTCCGATAAACAGATCAATGCGTGGCGATGTGAATGCGGCAATCAATTGGTCACGAATACCAAACAACTCTCGCAGGCGGCCTAGCACCTCGACAAGGCCCATGACCGACAGCCGCTCCATCGGGAACAAGGAATGCCCACCAGCCGCCTGCATTTGCGGACCACAAATGCCAACGAACTCGGCATGAGGGAAGCGTGAGCGCAACTCGCGTAACAGGCCGCCGCCAAGCGTATCGCCAGAGATTTCGCCGGCAACAATGCCAATTCGCAGTTGGTGCTGATGCCCGATCGGCATGATGGTTAGCGCGTAATGCCGCGAGTGGAAGTCTTGAGTGATTCTATAAAGGCCGCCAATTCAGGGCACTCCGGCAGCATCTCATCAAGCTTGGCCAAAGCGCTGTCGAGCGTGCGCCCTTCGCGAAAGACAATTTTGTAGGCACGCCGCAGTTTGGTCACAGTTTCCGACGACCATCCACGACGACGCATGCCCTCGAAGTTCATGCCATGCGCAGCAGCGGGATTCCCGCCCACCATCACGTAGGCAGGCACATCTTTGACAATCAGGCTGCAGCCGGACGACATCGAAAATGATCCGATACGGCAGAACTGGTGTACCCCTGTCATTCCACCAAGAATGACGTTGTCGCCAACATGCACATGCCCCGCAATACCTGAAGTATTCGCAAAGATATTGTTGTCGCCTACTTTGCAGTCATGCGCAATATGCACACCCACCATCAGCAGGTTGTTGCTACCAATACGGGTCAGGCCATCATCTTGAATCGTGCCACGATGAATGGTGACAGACTCACGGATGACATTGTTATCGCCGATCTCCAGGCGAGTCGGCTCGCCCTTGTACTTCTTGTCCTGACAGTCCTCGCCCACACTCGAGAACTGAAAAATCCGGTTATTGGCGCCGATACGAGTAGGCCCCTTGATCACGACATGGGGACCAATTCTGGTACCTGCGCCGATGACGACATCAGGACCGATAATGGAGAAAGGGCCTACCTCGACATCCGCCGCCAGCTCGGCGCGGGAATCGATAATCGCGGTGGAATGAATCACGTGAGGCCTCTTTCGTGTTTGTTGTTATACAAGCTGCTCTGCAACAAGAATATCGGCGCTGGCCGCCAGCTCACCATTGACAGAGGCCGTGCAACTGAATTTATAGATATTGCGTTTGTGAGCCCCTGCTACCGCCTCAAGATCCAGCCTGTCACCAGGCACCACCTGACGCTTGAAACGCACATTGTCGGCGCCGACAAACAGATAGATGTAGCCATCGGCCGGACGCTTGCCGGTAGTCTTGAAGCCGAGAATGCCGGCACATTGTGCCATGGCCTCAAGTATCAGCATGCCGGGCATGATGGGCTTGGCAGGGAAATGACCGTTGAAGAACTCTTCGTTGACGGTAACGTTCTTGTAGGCTTGGACGAGCGCTCCAGGCTCCAGCGCGGTTACCCTGTCTACCAGCAAAAACGGGTAACGGTGTGGCAAGAGCTCGCGAATCTCAAGTATGTCCATCATGATGCTGTCGTCCTCGGGGCGAATGTATGGCACGCCCATTTTCGTGACCAATCGGCCACAACCCAATTGGCAAGTGGCGCTTATTGTAAGGATTCATGAGCGCAAGAGTGAGGCTTGATTTTCAGTGAAAGGGCCTTATTCAGGCATCCGCATCAGGATTCTGCCGCAGCTGGCCTAGCGCCGCCTCAATCTCCCGCAGCCGGCGAGACATCTCATCTATCTGACGCATGCGTACAGCCGTTCTTTTCCAACGGTCCGTCGGCTGCATCGCGGTTCCCGAAGAGTAAGACCCCGGCTCGGTTATGGACTTGGTGACCATGGTCATTCCCGTCACATGCACCCGGTCACACAACTCGATATGCCCGGCCATCCCGACCCCCCCCGCCAGTACACAATAGGCACCGATGCGCGAACTGCCGGCAATGCCACAGCAAGCGGCTATTGCTGTATGCGCGCCAATCACAACGTTGTGGGCTATCTGCACTTGGTTGTCGATGATGACGCCCTCACGGATGACAGTGTCGCCCAAGGCGCCACGATCAACCGTGGTATTGGCGCCAATATCAACGTCATCATGAATCACGACGCGGCCGACCTGAGCAATCTTCACCCAGCGACCCGCATCGTTTGCAAAACCAAAACCATCGCCGCCAATAATGGCGCCGGAGTGAATATTGACGCGATCGCCCAGTATGCAGTCATGATAGATAACGGCGTTGGCACGTATCCGCACATCACGACCGATGACGGTTCTGGCCTGCACCACGGCGCCAGCCTCAACCACTGTGCCGGGGCCGATTTCGACCTCGTCACCAATTACGGAAAGCGGCCCGATGGCGGCTGACGCATCCACTCTGGCTGTGTGACTCACTACCGCAGAGGCGTGAATGCCGGCGCTCGGCTGAGGCGTTCGATCAAAGAGGCTGGCAAGTCGTGCATAACCCAGATAGGGATTGGCCAGCACCAGGGCATTGCCAGCAAAGCCCGCTGCGTCAGCGGGCCTGAGGATGACGGCACTGGCAGCGGTACTCGCGAGCGCTGTACGGTACAGCGGGTTAGCTAAAAAGCTGATTTGCCCCGCCTCCGCCAGCGCGAGTGTATTAATACCGGAAATTTGACATGAAGGGTCACCTCGCAACTCGGCGCCCAGCATTTCAGCCAGCTCAGAAAGTGTCCAAACTTTTGCAGGACTCACGCCATGACTCCAGCAATCGCTATCACTTGGCAGCATTCAGTTTTTCGGTAATTTTGCGGGTGATATCAACTGTAGTGTCCGCAAAGATCACGCTCTTTTTCTCAATGATGATGTCGTAATTACCCGCTTTACGCAGCTCATCAATTACCGCCTCCATTTTCGGCAGCATTTTTTGAAGCAAATCGTTTTGCACTTCTTGCGATCGCTTTTGTACAGTCTGCGCAAGATTATTATATTCACTTATTTTACTTTCAGCCTGTTTCTGCAAATCCTGAATTCCCTTCTCGCCCAACACAGACCGGTCTTTCTGGAATCGCTGCTCAATCGCCTGAGCCTCTTTGCGCAAAACTTCCATTCTCTCACGCTGAGGCTTGAGCTCGACCTGCAGCTTTTCAATAACCTTTCTCGCCTCGTTGGAGCTCATCAGGGCCGCCGTGCTATCCGCCACTACAACCGTCTGTGCTTGTGCCACACCGGAAACGGAAGCCACCATCAGTCCAGCTACCAATAACAACGCTCGCATGAAAATTTCCTCTTTTTTTCTCAGGCCAACCCGGCCTTTATGGTTAAGTCGCACAAAAACCAAGTGCTTATAGACCTTGGCCGATAGTGAACTGGAAAGTTTGACTCTTGTCGCCTGCCTGCTCATTGAAGGGTCGCGACAAACTGAAGCTTAAAGGACCGATAGCCGTCAGCCAGGAAAGACTGATCCCGGCACTGTAACGCAACACACCCAAGTCCAGATCAAAACCCGGCAGTCGCGTATCGTAGACATTCCCGGCATCGACAAACAAGACCGTACGGAGCTGGCGATTATTGCCAGCGAAAGGAGTGGGTATCACCAACTCGGCACTGCCCTCCACCAGCACATTTCCGCCTACAACCTCGGGATCCGGGTCAACACAGGGATTGGTCGGACTGATAATGCAAATGGGGGGGATAAGCGCTATTGCCGGACTACGAGGGCCTAGGCTGTTATCA
>JAUXNL010000480.1 GCA_030684415.1 Moraxellaceae bacterium
ATGACCACCGCCGAGTTCCACACCCGCGGCCTCGTGCTCGACGCCCTCACGGCCCTCAAGTCGGCGCACGAAGAACTACTCAACGGCAACCACCAACGCGCCGACATCTATCTCCAGAAGGGCTGGATCCTCATCCAGGAAGCCCGCACCGAGACCGCCAAGCTCGCCACCCGTCCGCCGTCCCGCCCATGAGTCCCGCCCAGATCAATCTCTATTTCCGCGAGTGGGGTGCCGTGCGGAAGCATTACACCAGCACGGGCATCGATCCCAAGTTGGCCGACTCGAAGCGGCACGAGCTGCACCGCCGGGCGCTCGGATGCATGAAATCATCGAAAGATTTCACGAACGCCGATCTCGACAAGGTCCTCGGCGTGTTCCGCGCGATTACAAGCCCGGCCGATCTCGGCGCCCAGCTACGCCAGCTCGATCAGTCCGAGGAGCGCGCGGAAGCGTTGATCGGGCGCGCACGGGACCTCGCCGCCCGGTGTGTAAGCCGGCCCGGCCTCGAGGGCACCTATCTCGACGGACTGGCGCGCAAGATCTTCGGCGGCGCGCAAGGCTATCGTCGCCTCAGCGAAAAGAACTTGGCCGCGCTCTGCGGAATCCTCCAGCGTCGGATTGCGCAGCTGACCAACCCGGCTCGCGCGCGCGGCAAACAGGCACCCGGTGAGCTGGCCGCCGCCTGCCAGGCCGAAACCGCCAAGAATCCATTCTGATGCGCCGCGATTGCACAGGCCAGACGGAGATGACACTCACCTCACCGGCCGCGCCGGTCGCGAGCATCGAGGACGTCGCGCGCGTCGTCTCAATCTTGACGGCAAACAAGGGACTCGAGATGAAGGCCGCCGAGATCGCGCGCGCGATGGGTCTGGAGGTGACCGAGAACTCCAAGCGCAAGGTGCGCGCCATCGCGCGGGCAGCGCGCCCTGGCATTCTCAGCTTCCCGAGCTCGCAAGGCTACAAGCTCACCGACGACTGCACCCTGGCCGAGATCGAGGCCTGCATCGCCGCCTGGGATTCGGTGATCCGGGACGCGACCGCCACCAAGATGCTCTACCAAGACCGCCGGCACGGGAGGCGCCAGTGAGCATGCAAGCCTATCTCGAGGAGCGCGACAACCGGGCGGCTGCCGAGCGCCACAAAGACAACCGCGACGACGCCGAGCTGGCCTGGTTCAACGGCAAAGAGGACCCCGCCGCCCGGCTGCTGGCCTTTGACAGCTGGGCACGCCGCCAGCTCGCGACCCGGCTGGATTGGACGTGGGCCGGCACCGCCAAGGACAAGCGCGTCGAGCAATGCCGGCTGCAGCTGAACGGGGTTGTGCGCCACCTGTTCAAGCGCGGGTGGTTGCTCGACGGCAAGCGCCTGGCCGCCCGGATCACCGACCTGATCAACGCAGTCGCCGCCCAGCAAGAGAAGGGCGTCATCCGCGATTTCTGGCCCTATTTCAAAGCGTCCGTGGACCGCTACGTCGGCCTCAACGCCGAGGAGCTCCGGCAGGAGGCGATGGAAGCCGGGGTGCACGCTGGCCAGATGTTCGCCCAGATGACCAAGGGCCTGCCCGCCGGCCCGTCTGTGCCCGAATTAGAGGCCCAACGCACCGAAGAGACCCTCCGGGCCAAGCTAGCTGGCAAACGCCGCCAGAACGCCCGGAAACAAGCCAATGCCGGCCAGCTACCGCTGCTCTGAATCACCGTTGCAACGACCCTGTAGCCCCATAAAACAACCTCACCATGCAAGACCAGATCGACCACCTCCGCCGCCAGTGCCTGACCTTGGAATTGCTTTCGTGCGTATTGCACAACCAGCTCTACGGGACACCAGACAAGCGGACCGCCGCCTCTCAGCAAAAACTCCAGATGAGCGCCGCGAGCGAACTCAGTCATATGGAGGAAGAGATCAAGCACCTGGTCAAACGCCGCGACGGCCGCTGATCTATCTCAAACCCGCTGGAATTTTGCCGAAGCGCCGAGATTCTATCTCGAATTCAGTTTCGGCGGGATTTTCGGGCTGCTTCGCTCTGACACGCCCTGATCCGGTGATTTCTCAAACTCCATAGGAATCCTCAACGGAGTCGGCGCATTTGTCACCTGATGACGCACTTGGGCGTGGCCCTTTCGCGGCAATGAACCGTTTTGATTACCCGTGACGCCGCTGACTAATGCACGAGTCTCTTTACCAAAACCTCCTTGCGCGGGTGGAGTGGGG
>JAUXNL010000496.1 GCA_030684415.1 Moraxellaceae bacterium
GAGTGCTCGACGCCTGCGCCGCCCCTGGCGGCAAAACCGCACATCTGCTGGAGCACAGCCCCGGTGTCGAGGTGCTAGCGATTGACGTCGATGCCCGCCGCTGCGAGCGCATCACGGAAAATCTTGCCCGCCTGCGCTTGCGTGCAACCGTGAAAGCCGCCGATGCCGCGAAACCTGCGACCTGGTGGGACGGCAAGCCCTTCGACCGTATCCTGCTCGACGCGCCTTGCACCGCCACCGGCGTCATCCGCCGTCACCCCGACATCAAGCTGCTGCGCCGCGCCGACGACGTGCAGCAAACCGTGCGCTTGCAGCGCGTGCTGCTCGACGCGCTCTGGCCCTTGCTCGCACCGGGCGGCAGGTTGCTCTATGCCACCTGTTCGGTGCTGAAAGCCGAAAACGAGGAGCAGGTGGCGGCCTTCATGTCCCGCACACCGGATGCCCGTGAAGTGCGCCTGACCACTGAGGCGGGCATGGCACGCCCGAACGGCCGGCAGCTTTTGCCTCAGCCGGGTGGCCATGACGGGTTTTATTACGCCTTGCTGGAAAAGGCCTGAAGCCGCCGCACCGTAGGCGGGCAAGCTGTTTCTGGCGGTGCCGGTGGGCAAACAGCACCGGGATGCGTGCGCCACGCATGGTGCTGGCATGGCCATTATGGGCGTGGAGGCGAGCCGCATCGCAGGCATTCCCACACGCTCGGCAACCGCCAGATTCAGCGCCTGAGTCAAATCCGAACAATAGGTGACATCGACGCCCCGGCCACCCTGCATGACGGCCAAAGCGTCATGCAGGTCACCGGTTATGCTGAACAAACGGCCGCTTGATGCCGATACCACTCACCCGACTCCAAAAGAACAAAAGGGACCTCCCGCATGAAACGCTCCCTGCGCCTGCTGCTGGCACTATCGATTCTGGCCACTGGCACCAGCACCGCAGCGCCCGCTGCCAGCACCCCCAAGCCGCTGCCCAAGCCAGTCAACATCCGCTTCTGCCTGTTCGACCCGGTCGGCACCAATGGCCAGATCGCCAGCCTCGGCCGTGACCTGGCGCTGGAAGCGCGCAAATGGAACCTGATTGTCGACCTCAAGGTGTATCAGGACGAACGCGTCGCCGCCGAAGACTTCAAGGCCGGCCAGTGCGAAGGTGTCGCCATCACCACGCTGCGCGCACGCCAGTTCAACCGCATCGTCGGCAGCATCGATTCGCCCGGCAATCTGCGCAGCTACGAGGAAATGCGCACGCTGATCCGCGCCCTCGCCAATCCGGCCTTCCTGCCCATGTCCATCACCGGCCGCTATCAGGTCGTGGGGGTGGTGCCGGTCGGTGCGATTTACGTCATGACCAACGACCGCGCCATCGACTCCATCGAGAAGGCGGCCGGCAAACGCGTGGCCGTGCTCGACTGGGACCCGTCGCAGGCGAAAATGATTTCTGCGATTGGCGCGCACCCGGTCATGGCCGACATGACCAGCTACGGCCCGAAATTCAACAATGGCCAGGCCGACATCATTGCCGCCCCCGCCATGGCTTACTTGCCGCTGGAGCTCAGCCGCGGCATTGGTAAAAAAGGCGGTGTGTTCCGTTTTCCCTTGTTATTTGCCACCGGCTCCATCGTCATCCGTCGCGATTTGCTACTGCCGAAAATTCCGGATCTTGATGATCGGTTGCTGCAACTGCGCGAATACGGCCTTGGCTTCATCGACAGTTTCATCGCCACCATCCGCGTTTCGGAAAAAGACATTCCGGAAAAACTCTGGATCGACCTGTCCGAAGGCGACAAGGTGAAATATTGGCGCATGCTCCGCGAAGCGCGTATCGGCCTCACCAAAGAAGGCATTTACGAGCCATCGATGATGAACCTGCTCAAGAAAGTGCGCTGCCGGCATGAGCCGGGCAATGAAGAATGCAGCATGTTTGAAGAGTGATGACCGTTCATGCTGATCAAGCTGTTGTTGGTGCTCAGCCTTGTGCTGCTGCCTGGCATGACCCCGGCTGAAGACTGGGCAGAGGCGCGCAATGCCAACGACATTCGCGTCTGGACCCGTGCTGTGCCGGGTTATCCGCTCCGTGAGTTCCGCGCCACCACCGTGGTGCGCAGCTCGCTTGCCGGCCTGGTCAATCTGCTGCTCGACACCGGACACGCCGCCGACTGGGTGTACCGCACACGGCGTATCGATGTTTTGCAGCGCGATGACGAAAAAGCCACGTTCGTCATTCATATCGTCACCGACTTTCCCTGGCCGCTGAGTGATCGCGACGTAATTGTCGCCGGGCGCATTTTCCAGGAGGCCGACGGCACGGTGCGCATCATCAGCCAGTCGCTGCTGGACGATCAGCACCCGAAAGCGCCTGGCTGTCTGCGCATGGTGGATTTTTATGGCAACTGGACATTCCGGCCTCTCGGTGATGGCCTCGTGGAAGTGTCGATGTTGGGGCGCGCAAATCCGGGCGGCGTCATCCCGCACGGCATCGTCAACCTCATCATCCACGACACGCCCTATCAGACGCTGCGAGGCTTGCAGCGCGTGATTTCACAGCCGCGCTACCAGTCTGCACGCTTCAACGCGATTCAAGAGCCGGCGCAATAAACACTGGCATGAATACGCCGCGCTTGCCGGCGGCCACAGGAGAGCTTGACATGCCGAACCGATGGAAATGGCCAGCAACAATAGCCGCCGGCATGACCGCTGCCGCGCTCACTGGCATCGCTGTTTTTGCATGGCAAGTGCCCGCTGACAGCTATCGCGAAAAACTGGTGGCCGAAGCACACGGCGCTGGCGCACAACTGCAATTGGCAGCGCCCCTGCAGTGGCAGGTCTGGCCTCCCGGCTTGCAGGCGCCAGCACTCACGCTGCATGCCGCCACCGAAAATGCGCTGCTGCTGGAGGCGAGTGGCGCCCGCATTTCCATCGATCTTCCCGCACTGCTCACCGGCACGGTGCGCGCGCGTGAAATCCTGCTGCTGGCGCCGCGCATCCACGTGCAGCAGCAGGCGGATGGCCGTCATCACTGGGAGGCCGTGCTGACCCACCTGCAAGCACAACCCGCCACGCCCACTGCACTCCGCCTGCTCGATGGCGCGCTTGTTTTTGCTCACGCCAACGGCACGCCGATTGAAACGGATATTGCCCGCCTCACTCTCTCAGCACCGGCCACAGATGGCGGGCGCAAGCTCGATGCCGTCTTCAGCACCAGTGTGCAAAATGCCACGGGCGATAACCTGTTACTGGAACAAACCCTGCAAGCCAACTTGCATGGCCGCGCGGGAAAAACCGGCCTCGAATGGCGTGGTGTGCGCCTGCAAACGGCCATGGCCGGCACCCTCTTTCCCGGCACCCTCAACCTGCTGAGCACGGGCGATCTGCACTGGCAGGACGCACGCGTACACAGCCCGAAGTGGCAGTCCGAAGGCGATTACAAACATATCGGCATGACTGAAAGCGTGCGCCTGAAAATGTCAGGCGGCCTCGATATTGATCTGGCTCAGCAAACACTGACGTTGCCGGAATGGATGCTGGAGGCAGCACCGTCGTTTCGCGCAGGCGGACGCGCCACCCTGAACTGGCGCAACACGCCGGCTATCGTGTGGCAAGACGGCACGCTCGCCGTCTCCGCCGTGACACTGTCAGGCCTTGCCCTGCAGGCGACGTTCAGCAACAGCACGCTGACCGTGACGCAGTTTGATGCCACTCCCGGCAGTGGGAATTTTTCCATGCCATTCACCTTGGCGCGCGAAGATGGCGCGCCCGTGCTCAATGCCTCGCTCCGGATCAGCAATGCCCCCCTCGCTTCCTTTGCCGCCGCTCTCGGGGGCAGCAACAAAACCACCGGACAATTGAACGCCAACGGCGCACTGCGCATCGCCGGCCTGACCATGGAGCAGTGGCGTGAATCCGCTAGCGGCCAATTGCAACTTGATATGCAGAATGCCGTGCTCGCCGACCGTGACATCAATGCGGGCCTTGTTGAACGGCTGCGCGGATATCAATCGTTTCTGCCGACACTGGCCGACATTGGCTCCGCGCCTGGCGATGTCGACATCCGTCATCTGCATATCGACAACACCGCAGAAAGCGGCGTTGTGACATCAAAAGCAAGAATCGATACCGGCCACGCCATCGTCACCGGTGGTGGCCAGTTCAACCTCAAAGAACAGGCACTCTCGTATGACGGCCGGCTGGCATTGGGCAAAAGCCTGTTTGCCGATGCCAAAGCCGGCCTCGATCTGCCGATTCAATGTCGCGGCAATCTGATTGAAGTGCGGCTCACATTTCTGGAAGCCCTTTCAGCGGACTGCAACATAGAAGATGAAGCGCGGCGCGAGCTGATGGCGCGGGCATTGAAAGCCCGTTTCCTGGGCCCTTAGCCGCTTGCTGAAAAGCATTTTTCAGCAAGCGGCTAATGCGAAAGCTCTCCACAACAAGCCATACATGAACGGCATTTGCACGACACAAGAAAAACGACACCCAATGAGGACCGCATCATGAAGCGCCTGATCACGACGTTGCTGCTGGCCGCAAGCTGCAGCTTTACTTTCGCCTCTGAAGCCCCTTCTGCTGCGCGAAGCATCCCCGAGGTGCGCAAAGGCCCCGGCCTACCGCCACCACTGCCCAAGCCGGTCAAGCTGCGCTTTTGCGTGTTCGACCCCATGGGCGGCGCGAATGGGAAAATCACTCAGACTGCACGTGATCTCGCCAAGCTGGCAGAAGAGTGGAATCTTTTTGTGGAAGTAAAGGCTTACACCGATGAGCGCGTAGCCACAGAAGACTTCAAGGCTGGCCAGTGTGAAGGTGCCGCCATTACCTCCATCCGCGCCAAGCAATTCAACTTTGCCGTCGGCAGCATCGACTCCCCCGGCAACCTGCGCAATTACGACGAAATGAAATCGCTGATGACAATGCTCGCCAATCCGGTAGTGGCGTCGATTGCTATCAACGGCCGCTATCAGGTCGCGGCAATTGTGCCGATTGGCGCCCTGTTCGTGATGGTGAACGACCGCCGCATCAATTCTCTGGAAAAAGCTGCCGGCAAACGCGTCGTCGTGCTCGACTGGGATCCGATACAGGCCAAGATGATTTCCGGCATCGGCGCCCAGCCTGTGCTCGCCGATTTCACCACGTATGCGAGCAAATTCAATAACGGGCAGGCCGACATCATCGCCTCACCCGCCATGGGCTACCGCCCGCTGGAGCTGTACAAGGGTATCGGCAAGGACGGAGGCGTTATCCGTTTTCCACTGCTGCAAGCCACCGCCACCATCATGATCCGGCGTGATCTTGTGCTGCCGAAAATCCCGGACCTTGATGGCCGGCTCAATCAGATGCGCCAGTTCGGTTTGCAATACATCGATGCCGTGTTCACGTTGCTGAAAGAAGCTGAAAACGACATTCCCAAGAACCAGTGGATAGAGCTGGCCAAGGCCGATCAGGACAAGTACTACCAGATGCTGCGCGAGGCGCGCCTGCGCCTGACCAAGGAAGGCGTGTACGACCCAGTGATGATGAGTCTGCTCAAGCGCGTGCGTTGCAAGCATGTGCCCGCAGATGCCGAGTGTGCGCAATTCGACGAGTAACGACGGCTGCATCAGTGTGCAGTTCGATTATTCAGCTCCATGACTCAGCTCCATAACAAAGCGGGATGATGCAGCACTGTACTTTTCATTCCTGCCGCCATTTTCAGCAAGCGGTTAGCTGGCCAGGGATGGCCGGGTCGCGAATCAATCACGCTTGAGTGATGGACTCAGCGCGAAGCTATCAAGAGTGGCGGCGGAACTTCTAGCGCATCTGCAACTGCTCAGGGACTCAGAGCGCATGACGACAATAAAACCGGCTATCCATCACCCACGCCAGAGCTTTCACGCAGTCCTCTGATCGCAGCGGCACACCGCCATCTGCATGAAGATTCCTGCTGAGCACGTAGCGCTACTCCACGGCCACCACACAATCGTCATCCGCAGGATTCTGCGAGCAGCGCACGCGCTTGAGAATGTTCAGCATGCGGCGATCATAGAAGCCTTCGCGCACCAGCATCAGCCGCGCCTCCCGCATCATCAGCACATAGCCCTCGCGGTCTTCGAGTGGAATATTCATCCAGTACGATGACTTCACCTGCTTTTCTTCGTTGCGGATCATGCCGAAAGCGCGCGGCACCTGGCCGCGGATATAGTCACGCACGCGCTGGCCGAATCCTGGCGGAAAGCGTTCGTGCCGGATCAATAGCTGGCCGGTAAGCTGGGCCACCGGAAATCGTGCAATGCCGCCCTTGCTGCCAAGGCCGCGGTACAACTCCAGCGCTTCGTACACCAGAATCGGCGCGATGATGATGTCCACCTGGCCATTGTTGAACTTGCTGGCAAAATTGGTGATGTCGGACGCTACCGGTTGCGCACCGATTTGCTGCACAAGCATCGCTTGGGTCTTGTCCCAGTCCATGACCACTATTTTTTTGCCGGCGGCCTTGGCCAGTGTGTTGATACGGCGATCATTGACGAAAGGATAGGCCGCGCCTAGCGGCACCACGCCAGCCACTTCATAGGCGCCATTGACCATATAGGGTGCCAGTTTCGGACTGGATAACACCTCAATGACTTTGCGCATCGCGGTGTAGTCGGGAATCGCGCCCACGGCATCAATAGTGCCGGTGAACTGGTTGAACTGGCGCGCGCGCAAGCCAGTGATGGCGACGCCATCGCATTGCCCGGCCTTGAAATCTTCGGCGGCCACTCGCTCATCGGTATAGGCCTTGAGTTCGATATCAACTCCCCAGGTTTTGGCAATGAACTGGTAATCACGCGCAATCGCGAACACCTGACCCTGCGTGCCCATGGGATCAAATACACAAAAAAGCTGCGCCTGCACGTTCTCACCAAACAACGTCGTCATGACCAGCAGTGGCCACATCCGGATATTCCTGGCGCCACTCGTTGCCATGAGCATGCTCCTGTCCTCGTCTATGTGCATCGTGATTGCCGCCGCTCTGCGGCACAGCGATGGTCGCAAGCAAGGAGGACATCGCGTTGGCCCTGCTGCCTGACATTTCGTCGGCAGTGCGAATCTGACTTGCTTGCCGACAAGCGGCCCGGTTTTTCACCATTTGCGGCAATTCATGCGTTCGGCTCGCCGCCGCAAAGCCACTCCAATGGCTTTGCCAACGTGCCCTTCAGGCTTTTTGCACGCTGCGACTTTCTGAGCGCTGGGCCATAATGTGGCGACAAGGAGACACCATGAAAATACTGATTCTTGGCGCCGGCCAGGTCGGCGCCACGCTGGCGGGCAGCCTGGTGCATGAAAACAACGACATCACGGTGGTGGACACAAACTCCCGTGCCCTTGCGGAGCTGGCCGAGCACTTCGACATCGCCACGGTTTGTGGCAAGGCCTCTCACCCCAGCGTGCTCTTGAAGGCGGGCGCAAAAGAAGCCGAAATGCTGATTGCCGTCACCGCCAGTGACGAAGTGAACATGGTGGCCTGTGAAATTGCGCGACGCCTGTTCAAGACGCCCAACCGGATTGCCCGTATCCGAGCCAGTGAGTACCTGGACTTTCCGGGCCTGTTCACGACCGAGCACATGACCATCGACACCCTGATCAGCCCCGAACAGGCGGTGACGGATCACATCCGCCGCCTGCTGGGAACGCCGGGTGCACTACAGGTGCTGGATTTTGCCGGCGGGCTCGCGCGACTGATTGGCGTGCGGGTACGCGCCAACGGCCTTTTGGCCGGCCACAAACTGGCAGACTTGCGTCAGCATCTGCCGGATGTCGACGTACGTGTCGCCGCGATTTACCGCAAGGGTGGCGACTCCATCAAGCCGGAAGGGGGAACACGAATCGAAGCGGGTGATGAAGTTTTCTTCATTGCCGAGCGCGGCGATCTTGAGCGCGTGATGGCAGAGTTCCAGCGCGTGGAGGGCCGTTATCACCGCATCGTGATTGCCGGTGGTGGCAATATTGGCGAGCGCCTGGCCAGTGCACTGGAAGACAGCCATTCCGTCACCTTGCTCGAACTGGATGCTGAGCGCGCACGCCAACTGGCCAGCAAGCTCGATCACACACTGGTGCTGAACGGGCCGGCCTCCAACCGGGAGCTGTTGCTGGAGGCCGGCATCCCGCAGGCGGACGTGTTTTGTGCCGTCACCAACGACGACGAGGCCAACATCATGTCGTCGTTGCTGGCGAAGCGACTCGGCGTGCGTAAAGTCATCACCCTGATCAGCAACCCGGCCTATGCCGACATGATGCAAGGCAGTGATATCGACGTGGCGCTCTCGCCACAGCAAATCACGATTGGCAGCATTCTGACCGAGTTGCGCCAGAACGATGTGGACGACGTGATCGCCGTGCACAGCTTGCGTCGTGGTGCGGCAGAGGCCATCGAGGTAATCGCACATGCCAACTGCCGGATTGCCGGGCGCGCGATCAGCGAGCTCAAATTACCCGCCGGCGCCACCATCGGCGCGGTGGTGCGTACCGGCACCGTGGTCATGGGCCACGATGATGTGCGTATCGAGCCTGGTGACCATGTGATCGTATTTGTCACTGACAAACAGGAAATTCCCGAAGTCGAACGGCTGTTCAGCCGCAAGCGCAGCCTGTTGCAGGCGCTGCGCTCATGAGTGTGCGTCAGATATGCCGTATTCTCGGCATACTCATGCTGCTCTACAGCGTGACATTGCTGCCTCCCATGCTGCTCAGCCTGTGGCTGGATGATGGTGGCATAACGGCTTTTTCTGTTGCCCTGATTGAAATTGTGGCGCTCGGGATGCTGGCCTGGTGGCCGAACCGGCACCAGCGCGATGAGCTGACACCGCGCGACGGCTTTGTGGTGGTCACCTTGTTCTGGGTGGTATTCGGCACCATCGGCGCGTTTCCGTTTTTGCTGTCGCCGCATCATGCCCTGCCCTTTGTGGATGCACTGTTCGAGTCCTTCTCCGGGCTGACCGGCACCGGCTCGAGCGTAATGGCCGACCTCGACAATATTCCGCCATCGCTCAATTACTATCGTCACCAACTCTGCTGGCTGGGCGGCATGGGTATTGTGGTACTGGCAATTGCCATCATGCCCATGCTGGGCGTGGGCGGCATGCAGCTTTATCGCGCCGAATCCCCGGGCGTGGTGAAAGACAAACTCACTCCGCGCATCACGGAAACCGCGAAAGCGCTCTGGCTGATTTATGTCGGCCTCACGCTGCTGTGCCTGCTATGTTTCCGGCTCGCTAGCATGAGCTGGTTTGATGCGGTTTGCCACGCTTTTTCAACGATTGCCACCGCCGGCTTTTCTACGCACGGCAACAGCATTGGCCATTTCAATAGTCCACTGATCGAATTGATTACGGCGGTGTTCATGTTTGCCGGGGCTATCAACTTCGGTTTGCATTTCATGGCTTTGCGGCGCGGACGCCCGATCGCCTATTGGCGCGACCCTGAGCTGCGCTTTTTTGCCGGCTCGTTGCTGCTGCTGATTGCACTGGTCAGTGTGATGCTGTGGTCGTCGAGCACACTGGCGCCACTGCAGGCATTGCGCCACGGGCTGTTCATGAGCACGTCGCTGCTGACGACCACCGGCTTTTCGAGCACGGACTTCACGATGTGGCCGGGCATATTGCCGTTCCTGGTGGTCAGCGCCAGCGTGATGGGCGGTATGGCCGGCTCGACAGCTTCCGGCGTAAAGCCCCTGCGTATGATGTTGGCGCTCAAGCACAGCCTGCGCGAAATTTCGCGGCTATTGCATCCGAACGGCGTATTTGCGCTGCGCCTTGGTCGCAAGGTTGTGCATTACCGGGTGATTGATGCGGTATGGGGCTTTCTCACGCTCTATCTCGGCGTGTTCGTCATCATGATGTGGAGTGTGATGGCTACTGGCGTGGATTTTGTGACGGCTTACGGTGCCGTGGTCTGCTCGCTGAACAACGCCGGTGCGGGGCTTGGCGCGGTAGCGAGCAGTTATGCCAGCCTCAACGATGCTGCCAAACTGATATTGATGGGCGGCATGGTGTTGGGACGTCTGGAAATTTTCACGCTGCTGGTGCTGCTGTCTCCCGCATTCTGGCGGCGCTAAATCGCCGCCACCATCACGACAGCACCAAGAGGCCTCTTCGCGGCTTAAAACCGCTCCTACAGGCCCAGAGCAGGCCGTAAAAACCGGGAATGACCATCATTGCGCCCGTGGGTATTCATCTGCACTTGTTGATGCCGATGTCACTCTTGCGTGCCGAGTTCCCGGATGGTGCCGGCGCTGAAGTCGACAATCATCAACCAATAGTCAACATCAGCGCCGCCGGTGAAAAAGCGTCAACGCAAAGAAGGCTCGCGGTAGTTGGCGGCAATGATTTCCGATGCTTCGTAAATATGCTCTTGCATCAGGTGGTCGGCACGATCGGACTGGCCCTTTTCTATTGCGTCAAAAATCCGGTGATGCTGATCATGCGAACGCCGGTAATCGGTAGGCACATACCAGCGAAAGGCGCCGGCAATCACCACGGGAATACGCGCCGACCATGCGGCGGTCTGCAGCAGCAGCTCATTGTCGGCATGCTGGTGTACCGCCAGATGGAAAGCCTTGTTCATGAGCCGCCAGGCCTCATGGTCAAAACCATCGGACGTGAGCGCCTGCAGCAGCGTGTCGCCTTCCGCCAGCGGGCGCTGGAATGATTCGCGGGCGACTGGCGTTAGCGGCTTTTCTGCGGCCAACCGCGCCCCCAGCCCTTCCAGCGCCATCCGCAGACGAAAAGCCTTCATGATGTAGTCGAGCGAGAAACCACGGGCGCGATACCCGCGGTTGGTGGCATAAATCACGAGCCCTTCTTCGGCGAGGGTACGCAAGGCCTCCCGGACTGGTGTGCGCGACACTCCCAGCGATTCCGCCAGCGCCACTTCCTGCAGACGCTCCTCCGGCTCGAAATCACCGCGCAACAGACGCTCACGCAAGGTGGAAATCACCGTCTGCGAGCGCGTCTGCACCACCTCGTCATTTTTGCTCATTGCCATACCTGAAAGAAGAGGATTCCACTGCAATCGTTACCACGAATCCTTTCGCACAGGCGCATGACCCACCGCAAGCGAGCCAACCGACTGCCCAGACACTCCACCGTAAAACCGGCCTGTTGCGATCAGCTGCAGCACCTTGTGCCGCAGTGAGGGAGACAGGCCCATAGCGCAGCCTGCCCATCACGACCGGCATCATCCCTTGCGGGTGAGCCTGCGCCTAGCGAGTCCGGATGCCGCCACACATTTCTCCGCTGAACGCCGTAGTCACTGATGTGCCACGCCCCAGGGTCGCCTTGAATGACTTCGCTTACCCCGTTCCGATCCGCACACCAGGCAGGGATTCCCGATGGTGATCGCAGAGTCAGCTCACTGAAGTCCACGGTTTGGACGGGGCGCTCTCGCTCTTCGACAAGCTCAGAAGCGCCCCGCGAAGGGTTTATCCGAACGGCTTCGGGCTATTCGCTTCGGGCTATCGAGAGGGATCTGGGCGCGACGCGCCCCCTCAGGCGCCTCTACTCAGGCGCCTCTACTCAGACGCCCCCTCAGGCAAACCCCGTCAGTACGACGCCGTCACTGAAAGCCCGGCGCCCGCAGGCCAACGCCTGCGAGCGCCGGGTCTCGCTCAACGGCCGACCAGCGAGCGCGCGATCACTTCCTTCATGATTTCGTTCGCGCCGCCGTAAATGCGCTGGATACGCGCATCCACATAGGCACGGGCCACGCCGTACTCGACCATGTAGCCATAGCCGCCATGCATTTGCAGGCAGGTGTCGGCCACACGGCCCTGCAAATCGGTGGTGGAGAGCTTGATCATCGCGGCGGTGGGCACGTCGAGCTTGCCTTCCATGTAGCGGTCGATGCACTGGTTGAGAAAGGCCTTGTTGCACTCGATGTCGGTCTTGCACTGGGCAAGGCCAAAGCGCGTGTTCTGCAACTGCGACAGCGGAGCGCCAAACGCCTTGCGTTCGGTGACATAGGCAATGGTGTCTTCCAGCACGCCTTCGGCGGCATAAACAGCCTGCACGGCGATGTTCAGACGCTCGCGCGGCAGCTCCTGCATCATGTACGCAAACCCCTTGCCTTCTTCACCCAGCAGCGCATCGAGCGGCAGCTTCACGTTGTCGAAAAAGAGCTCGGAGGTGTCCTGCGAGTGCAGGCCGATCTTTTCGAGATTCTTGCCCTTGGCAAAGCCGGGCAGCGCGGTGTCGACCAGAAAGAGCGACACGCCTTTGGCGCCAGCGGTGGGGTCGGTCTTGGCGGCAACGATGATGAGGCCGGCATGCTGGCCGTTGGAAATGAAGGTCTTGGAGCCGTTCAGCAGGTAATGATCGCCCTGCTTCACGGCGCTGGTGCGGATGTTGGCCAGATCGGAGCCCGCGCCCGGCTCGGTCATGCCGATGCCGCCCACGCACTCACCGGAAATCAGCTTCGGCAGCCAGTACGCCTTCTGCGCTTCGTTGCCGATATGGGCCACGTAGGGCGTGACAATGTCGGAGTGCACGGACAGGCCGGTGCAGAGCGAGCAGAAGCCGGCCTTCGCGGTTTCTTCCAGGATCAGGGCCGAATACTGGTAAGGCACGGCCGAGCCGCCGTATTGCTCGTCCTGGTCCACGGCCAGCAGGCCGTTTTCGCCGAGCTTGTTCCAGATCTCGCGGGGCATCCACGAGTCCTTTTCCCACTTTTCATAATGGGGCGCGATTTCCTTTTCCAGAAAGCGTTTGACGTTGTCGCGGAAGAGTTCGTATTCGGCAGCATCGATCTGGGACATGGCAAGAATTCCGGTTGGGGTCGCCGCAGCAACGGGGAAGTGAAAAACCCAAGGGTCAATAACAAGGGCGTCAAAAAACGGGCGGATTGTAGCGGCTATAGTGTGGGCATCCCAAGCGCTCCGGGGCCATCTGTTCGTCACTCGGGGCCGAAGACTTGGATTGTGACGCGGACCGGGGCATGCTCCGCGCAGTCATCTACAAGGACAGACACCATGACTTCCTCTGCGTTAGGCCTGCGCACCTTTCTTCCCCTGGCATTTGCCGGCACCACAGCCCTGCTGACCGCCGCACTCAGCCTCTACAGCAGCCAGCAGGCGGAAGCGCAAGCCCGGGAAGCCGCCACGCAGGTACTGGCCGGCATTGCCCGTGTCAGTGCCCAGTCACTCACGCTGGGCTTCGACGAACGCCTCGCCGACCTGCGCAGCCTGCAACTGAACGGACTGCCGCTGGACGCGCAACTCGATAAACGCCACCGCGATATCAGCGACTACACCTGGCTGGGCCATGCCGGCGCCGATGGCCGTGTTCGCGTGGCCTCGGGTGACCTGTGGGAGGGCGGCGACGTGAGCCGGCAGGGCTGGTACACCAGTGCCCGGCAGCGCGCCGCTGTCACCCCGGCCGGCAACAACTCCCAAGGCCCGGCCGCGCACCTGTTCAGCCTGGCGCTGCCGCTGACCACTGCCGATGGCCGCGCCAATGGCGTACTGGTCGCCCAACTGGGCGACAGCTGGATCAGCAAGCGCATGGACATCTCGCTGCCCCCGGCGCGCCAGGCCACCGGCATCCGCCTGTTCGTACAGGGCGCCGATGGCCGCGCGGTCCATTCTCCGTCTGACGTCAGTGGGACACTGGCCACCCTGCCCGCCGGCGAGCAAGCACAAACCTTGCGCTGGCCGGATGGAGTTGAGGCCCTCAGCGTGGCCATTCCGCTCGCCAATGAGCGCGTACAGAGTGGCTGGCGTGTGATTGCCCGGCAACCGTTGGCGCAGGTGCTGGCCCCGGCGCAGACACTGCGCAACACCCTGCTCATGGGCAGCGCCGTGCTCACACTGTTGGCGGCACTGATCGGCTACGGACTCGCGCTCTTCCTTGGCCGCCCCTTGCGGGCGCTAGCGGCGGCCACCACCGCCCTGCCCCGTGCCGACGCGGCGGCGCGGGTGCCGGCACCAGGCCGCTTGCATGAGGCCGGCCTGCTCGGCGACAGCCTTAACCAACTGCTGGCCGACCGCGAAAGCCATCAGGCGGCACTCACCAAACGCAACGCCGCGCTCGAAGCACAAGTCATGCAACAGACCACCGCCATCGGCAATGCCACCCACCAGCTGGCACTGGCCAAGGGCGAACACGACGTGCTGGTGGCTCGCCTGCGCGAGCAAGCCAGCACCGACGCTCTCACCGGCCTGCTCAACCGTCGCGCCTTCCATGCTCGTGCCGGGCTTGAGTGCACGCGTGCGCAGCGTCAGCAGTCGCCGCTCTGTGTGCTGTCTTTCGACATCGACCACTTCAAGGTGGTGAACAGCACCCATGGTCGCGATGCCGGTGATGCGGTGCTCAAGGCGTTGGCCGACACCTGCCGGCAGACCTTGCGCGAAATCGACGTGCTCGCGCGCTTTGATGGCGAAGAGTTTGTCGGCCTGCTGCCCGACACTTATCTACCGGCCGCGATTGTTGCCGCCGAACGCCTGCGCCAGGCGGTGGAGGCAACTGTCGTGGCGGTGGCGGATGGTGAGCTGCACTTCACCATCAGTATCGGCGTGGCGCGTGTCGACGCCGAGAAAGGCATCGAAGCGGCCCTGAAAACGGCCGACTCGGCGCTCTATATCGCCAAGCACAAGGGTCGTAATCTCGTCATGTCGGTATAAGCCGCGACGTCTGCTGAAAGGCTTTTCAGCAGACGCTTCTCTTGGAGTGCTGCCGCCGCAAGCGTGGGGACCGTGCCGTCGGGGAATCTCTGGAAAAGCTCGGCATCGTCCTTGTCCGCACACGAAAACCTCGCGGCTGACACTTCCTGCAAAGCGAAACGCCGACTTGTGTGTCGTCAAACACTTGCGGCTTATCCGCCGTCCATCACTCAGCTTTTCACGCCGCTGGCTTTAACCCTGCCGCACAATCGCCTTCGCTCAAAACACTCTATCAAGATGTTTCCACTGCGCTTTGCACAATGTGGAGTAGCGCCGACATCCTCCGCCGATGGTTAATCGGCAAAGCCCTGTTCGGCTAGCCAGCCGGAACAGGCGGCCACGGCCTCCGCCAGTTGTGCGGGCTGGCCAAAGTAATAATGGTTGGCGCCGACGATATCGACACGCTGCTTGCGTGTATGGCTGATGGCGCTGAAGAGACGCTCCGTGTGTGACGGTGTACAAGCGTCGTCGGCGGTATTGCCCACCACCAGCGCCGGAATGGAAATGCGCGGCGCACATTTCTGGCTGTCGGCATTCGACAAATCCAGACTCCATTGCGAGAGCCAGCTACGCAACGTGTTGAATCGCGCCAGCGCGACCGGGCCGTTGTTCACCACACGCGGATCACCGAGATAACACCAGCCGGGGCGACGACCATTGGCGTCCTGTGCAGGATCGAGCCAGCGCACATCGCACATGGTGCGATGCACGACGAAACCGAAATCTTCTTGGGCACGTCCGGCACGGCGAAAATCTTCCAGCTTCTGCTGAGCCCACGCCGTGATGTGGCGGTTACGTGCGATCTGACGTGCGCGAAATGCCGCCACAAATGCTTCACTGTACGCGGGCTGATGCGGGCAATCGGCGCTGTAGATATCGAATTCGATATCGCGCTGCTCAGGGTCGTTTTCATCCTGCACCGAGGGGTCCATCCATTCGGTCAACGTTCCCGCGCGTGACACATGCGCCGCCAGCAACATGATGCCATCAGCAGGGATCAGGTTTCGCTGCGTGAGGTCGTAGAGGTCGCCCGCCGGGGTATGCGTGATGGTCGGCTTTTCTGCCTCGGCCTGATAAAACACCGAGAGCGAGCCCCCGCCAGACCATCCGGCCAGCACCACCTTTTCATAACCTAAGCGAGTTTTTGCATCGCGAATGCATTCGCCGAGATCAACCGCTACCTTTTCCATGATCAGGCCGTAATCCGCGCCGCGATAACGCGAATTACAGTAAATGACGTGGTATCCGGCCTTGGCCAGCGCATTCACCATCGGCAAATAGGCGCCGCCGCCAATCGGGTGCATGAAAACGATGACGGTTTTTGCAGGGCGATCTGTCGGGCGCAGCAGATGCGCTTCGAGTGCCACAAAGTCCGACGGGCCGGCATAGGTGTCCTTGAAGGCGCTGTGTTCGGCAAAGCCGATCAGGTACGGAATGCGTTCGTATTCATGTTTCATGTGATCTCCCCTTCTTGCCAGTCTGTCGGGACGGCCTGCACAGGCCACCGTCGTTCATTTCGCTGCGATTGAATGGCCGCTGCCATTGCCGGCTGGCGGCACCGGGCGTAGGCTGCGCGCCATCGCACCCCTCGCCTGCCACGTACGTCCTGCACGAGCCCGCCATGGCCCTGAAATCCACTGTTTACAAAGCTGACCTCCAGATCACCGATCTCGACCGGCACTATTACGCCAACCACCCACTGACACTGGCACTGCACCCCTCCGAAACCGAAGAGCGGCTGATGGTGCGCCTGCTGGCATTTGCCCATAACGCCAGCGAATTCCTGCAATTCACGCAGGGCCTCGACAATCCCGATGACCCCGCTCTCTGGGAAAAAGATCTCACCGGTGCGCTGCTGCACTGGATTGACCTTGGCCAACCGGATGAGCGACGCCTGCAAAAGGCGTGTGGCCGGGCGGAACGCGTCAGCGTTTACTGCTATGGCGGCAACAGCACCACGATGTGGTGGTCGCAGCTCGTTGGCAAACTGGGCCGGCTGGACAATCTCACGGTGCTGCGCCTACCGGAGGCAGAGCTGCCGGCGTTGACGGCCTTGGCCTCGCGCAGCCTGCGCCTGGAAATCACCATTCAGGATGGTGAGTGGTTTGTCAGCAGTGAGGGGGCTGAGCTGACGCTGCATCCGGAGGTGCTTTTCCCGCTTCGGTGAAGTTCTCCTTTTGCTGTTTTTTATGGGGTTGCGGCACGGCAACCTTTTTCAGTTTTGGCGAGAGGGGTTGCGTCTGGCTGGCGACGTCTCACCTTCTTTTGCCTCATCTTCTTTGTTTCACCCAATAAAGCGAGCAACGAAAGGTGACTCCATGTGTGGCTCGCTCCGCCTTGCGGAACTCCCTCCGGTGCTCGTCCAACAACTGGGCTGTGGAGCGCACCTTCGTCTGATGGATTCAGGCCGGGGTTTTGGGCGGGAAGAAATAGATGCCGCGCTCGTCGAGTTTTTCGCCGTGGTTTTTTTCTTTTAGCGCTCGGGTTTCAGCCGTCCACGCGGCTAGCGCTTCGCGGGCCTGCGCCTTTTCGTGCGCGATGATGTTGTCGTGGCGGTCGGACTTCACCGTGATTTCTACGCCGATGCCATTGGGGTCGTACATGTAGATGGACTCGATGAACTCGTGATCCACCGGCCCCAACGCTGGCCGCCCATGCTTGAAAAGCCGCTTCTGCCAAGCCTTGAGTTCGTCGAGGGTGTCTACCTCGAATGCAATGTGCAGATCGAGATTCCACTTGGGCGCAAACAGCGCCTCATCAGCATGTTCGGGCACATCGAAGAAGGCGATGAAGTTGCCAGCCCCCATCTCGAAGAAAAGATGCATGTACTTCATCGGCCGCCCCGTGCCGGGCTCGGTGTCAAAGGCCAGGCAGAACGAGAGTGGAAAGCCCATCACATCCTCCCAGAACCAGCGCGTCTGCTCGGCATCGCGGCAGCGGAAGGCCATGTGGTGGATGTGCGACAAGGGGGTTTTGAGCGCCACACGGGGGCTGTGGACGGGGGTATCACTCATGACGGGCAGCCCTTTATTGCATACAAAATATGTACTTAGCCTAGCAAAATTGGCACGATATACGCAATATCTTCCCATTGAGACTAGAAAACTGGTCAATTTCGGCGCTAGACTCGCCTCACTGAAAACGAATTGCATACACAATCATGGACTACCGTACCTACGAACACCTCGCCTTCCGGCGTCAGGGCCGGCGCCTCGATGTCATCCTCAATCGCCCGGACGCCCTCAATGCGGTCAACAACGCCCTGCATGAAGAGCTCGGACAGGTCTTTTACGACATTGCTCGCGACGACGAGACTGACGTGGTCATCCTGACCGGCGCCGGCCGCGCCTTCTGTGCCGGCGGCGATCTGGCGGAAATGAAGGCCCACATCGACAAGGGACAGGGCGACTATCTGTCGGCCGTCACCGCCAAACGCATCGTGTTTTCGCTGCTGGAACTGGAAAAGCCGGTGATCGCGCGCATCAACGGTCATTGCATGGGCCTTGGCGCCACACTGGCGCTGCTCTGCGATATGACTGTGGCCGTGAGCACGGCAAAAATCGGTGACCCGCATATAAAAGCGGGCGTCGTGGCCGGGGATGGCGGTGGGTTCTTGTGGCCGGCGCTGGTCGGCTTCGCACGTGCGAAAGAAGCGCTGCTGCTCGGCGATGCCATGACGGCCGACGATGCGGTACGCATCGGCCTCATCAATCGCGCGGTGCCCGCCGAGGCGCTCGATGCCACTGTTGATGAGCTGTCGCAAAAACTGCTTGATGGCCCGCGCGACGCTATCCGCTGGACAAAAATCACCATGAACCTGCACTTGCGCCAGCTCGCCCAGCAGCATATGGATGCCGCGCTGGCGTATGAATGGCACACCTTCCGCAGCGCGGATCATGCAGAAGCCGTGCAGGCTTTCACCGAAAAACGCAGCCCCCGATTCAACAGGAAGCACTCATGATTTCATTAGGCGTCAGCAGGGAAGTCCAGACCACTGTCAGCAGTCTTTGGCCCGTCATCGGTAAATTTTCGGCGTTGCCGGAATGGTTTCCGAACATCAGCCACTTTGAATGTGATGGCGATGCGCCGGGCGCAGAGCGCCGCATCACCATCGGCCCGTTCGTCATCACCCAACGCTTGCTCGAGCAAGATGACGCCATGCATATGACGAAGTATCAGGTGACTACCGGCCCCGGCATGACGCCCGAAACCGGCTTTATCGTCACCATTACCGTGGCGGACATTGGTGGCGGACGCGCTCGAATCGATTGGTCGGCGCAGCTTGATGCGTTGCCATCAATGTTGCCGCCCGGCAGTGAGGCCGCTTTTATCCAGCGCACGGAACGCAATTACAACGACGCGCTGGATCATTTCGAAGCATTGATCAACGCGGCACCGATACTGCACTGAGGCTGGCATGAACACGCTGTCGCATCTCACCATTCTGGATCTGACGCACATGCTGTCCGGCCCTTATGCCGGCATGTTGCTGGCCGATCTCGGTGCGCACACCATCAAGATCGAGCCGCCGGAAGGCGAGGGCACACGCAAACTGTTAGCCGACTCGCCGGACTATAGCGTCGACGGCATGGGCGCGTATTTCCTCACGCTCAACCGCAACAAGCAGTCCGTATGCATCGACCTGAAGTCGGTGCAGGGGCTCGCGCTGTTTTATGAGCTGGTGAAAACCGCCGACGTGGTGCTGAACAATTTTGCACGCGGCGTGCCTGAGCGCCTGAAAATTGATCACGCCACGCTGGCGGCCATCAATCCGCGCATCATCACCTGCTCGATCACCGGCTTTGGTGAAACCGGCCCCGATCCCGACCGACCCGCCTTCGACATCGTCGCGCAAGGCATGGGCGGCGGCATGTCGATTACAGGCGAGGAGGGCGGTGCGCCGATGCGCGCCGGCATTCCCATCGGCGACCTGGGCGGCGGACTGTTTGCAAGCATCGGGGTGCTCAGTGCACTGAGCGCGCGCAGCGTCAGTGGCAAAGGCCAGCATGTCGACATTTCCATGCAGGATTGCCAACTCTCGCTGCTCAATTACATGGCAACGATGCATCTCATGAGCGGCATCGTGCCGGGCCCGATGGGCAACGGTCATTTTGTGCATGTGCCGTACAACACCTTTCGCACCCGCACGCGCTGGATCATCGTCGCCTGTCTGGGCGATGCCTTCTTTACCAACCTTGCCAACATGTTTGGCGACGAGCGCCTGCAGAATCCTGAGTACGCCACGCAGCCCGGACGCTGGGCGCACCGTCACGACATCAACCAATTCGTGCAGGAAAATTTTGATCGGGACGATTGCGAAAACTGGCTGGCCAAACTGAAGGAATTCCGCATTCCCGCCGCACCAGTGAACGATTTTGCACATGCGCTGGGCGACCCGCAGGCACTGGCGCGGCAGATGGTGGTCGACGTGCCGCTGGCCAGCGGCGGTAGCGTGAAGCAGCCGGGCAATCCGGTGAAGCTCTCGGCCGGTGGCGCCGCCCGCTACACCGCGCCACCACCGCTCGGCCACGACACCGCCAGCGTGTTACGCGAACGGCTCGGCCTGGCGGACGATGCGCTCGCGGAGCTCGCACGGCTCGGCATCATCCGGCTTCCCGCCGCAGGCTGACCCATCAGCACAGGCGCGCGAGGAGGGCGGTTTGGCGTAGCATCGGCAGGCATCCGTGGCTTTTCAGCCATCTGCCTCCCGGCCAAGAATGGCCGGATCGTGAATCAATCACCCTTGAGTGAGTGATTCAGCGTGAAGCGACTCCGGACATCAGCCGGAATCGCGGGCTGAAAAACGCCGATCATGGGCCGACAAGGCTCAGTACGAACGGATTTTAAAACGGTATTCCGTTCAGCCTTGCCGCCCAGAGCTTCTTGAAGGGCACGGAAGGGTATTTCAACAAGCGATCAAGACTTACCTGCCACCTCCACCACATCACGGCACACTTCTCAGACCATGACCGAACACATCCGTATTACCGAAGTCGGCCTGCGCGACGGCCTGCAAAACCAGCCCCATCCGGTGAGTACCGATGGCAAGCTCGAACTGGCCCGCGCGCTCATCCTTGCCGGCGTGCGCCAGCTCGAAACGGCGAGCTTTGTGCATCCGAAAGCGGTGCCACAAATGGCCGATGCCGCTGAAATCACCGCCGGCCTGCCGGTAGATGCACGTATGGACTACATGGCGCTCGTACCCAACCTGAAGGGCTACGAACGTGCCCGCGCCGCTGGCTACCGCCGCGTCGCCGTGGTGCTGGCCTCTACCGACACCTTCAACCTGCGCAACATCAAGATGACGCGCGACGAAGCCGAGGCCGCCTGCCGCGACGTACTGGCCGCCGCCAAAAACGATGGTGTGGCGGTGCGCGCCTATGTGTCCGGCGCGCTGGCCTGCCCCTATGACGGCCCGACGCCAGTGGCCGTGGTGCAGCAGCTTTGCGAGCGCATGATCGCGGCCGGCGCGGTGGACATTGCCATTTCCGACACCATCGGTGCCGGCAATCCGCGCCAGATCCAGCAGATCCTCACGCCATTGCTGCGCGAGCACGACCCAGCACTGTTCAGCTTGCATCTGCACGACACGCGCGGCACGGCGCTAGCCATGGCCTGGGCCGGGCTCGAATGCGGCGTGCGCCACTTCGACGCCAGCGTTGGCGGCTTAGGCGGCTGTCCCTTCGCGCCGGGCGCCACCGGCAATGTCGCCACCGAAGACCTGGTGCACCTGTTCCATGGCGCTGGCTTCGACACCGGTATCGACCTCGACCGGCTTTACGACGCGGTGGCTATCGCCGAACGCATCACAGCGCAACCACTGGGCGGGCGCTACACGCAATGGCGGCGCTCGCAGGAGCGGCGCGCTCAAGCGACCGCCTGCGCCCCGCAAGACAATCGGGCCTGAGATGCAGGCCATCACCGTGACGGATGGCCGACTGGCGCTGGCCGAAGTACCGGCGCCCCGGGCCGGCAATGGCACGGCGTCTGCCGACGCATGCGCAAACACTGGCCCCGGCCCCGGTGAAGTGCTGATCGACGTGCACGCGACGGCGGTCAACCGTGCCGACCTGCTGCAAGCGGCGGGCTTGTACCCGCCACCGCCCGGCGCCAGCGACATCCTCGGGCTGGAATGTGCGGGGCGGGTGGCGGCCATCGGTGAAGGTGTCACCCAGTGGGCGGTGGGCGATGCCGTCTGTGCGCTGCTCGCCGGCGGTGGCTATGCATCGCAAGTGCTGGTCGATGCCCGCCATTGCCTGCCCTTGCCAGCCGGCCTTTCCTTCGAAGAGGGAGCGGCGCTCCCTGAGGCCTTTGCCACCGCCTGGCTCAACCTGTTCAGGGAGGCCGGCCTGCATCCCGGTGAACGTGTGCTGCTGCCCGCCGGTGCCAGCGGGGTCGGCACGGCCGCCATCCAGCTCTGCAACGCCTTCGGTAATCCTTGCTTCGTCAGCGTGGGCACAGCGGAAAAGCTGGCCGCTTGCCTGGCGCTTGGCGCCACTGCTGGCATTGTGCGAAGTAAGCGGGCGCTGACTGACTTGCTTGGCCAAGAGGGAGTCGACGTGATTCTCGACGCCGTGGCCGGCTCGGCGCTCGACAGCCATTTGCGCCTGTTGAAGCCCGATGGGCGCCTCGTGCTGATCGGCCTCATGGGCGGGCGCACAGCGCCGGTGGATCTCGGCCGGCTGCTGGTGAAGCGGCTGCGCGTGATCGGCTCGACGCTGCGCAGCCGCCATGCGGACGACAAGGCGGCACTCATCGCCGAGCTGCGCGAGCGGGTCTGGCCACTGTTCGCCAGTGGCGCCCTGAGGCCGGTCATCGACAGCCGCTTTCCGCTCGCCGAGGCGGCGGCCGCCCATGCGCATGTCGCCGCCAATCGCAACATCGGCAAGGTCATCCTGACTGTTGTCGCTCGCTGAACCAGCCCTTCGGCGCTGTGGGTAGTCTCCCGGCTTCTCGCTGCCCACTCTGTCGGTGCAAGAGACACGCCCGAGCTTCGGCGCTGTTACCCCCTCTCCCTGTGGGA
>JAUXNL010000500.1 GCA_030684415.1 Moraxellaceae bacterium
ACATGGCGGGTGTGGCTCGGTGCGCTCGTGCGGACAGGATGGTCTCGACACCCAATCCCTAAGCGCGATCAACGCTTTACGCGACACCCGCCAGCGAAACACTGCTATGCTGTGAATAAGAGCGGCTAGGAGCCCGTCCCGGTAACGGCAGTTTTGCTTTGGGGCAGGATCTGGTTTGGGTTTTTCAGCTGTTTCCTCATGTCCATGCCGTTAGCTTTGCGAGGTTGTGGGCGGTGCAGAGCATCGCCCACTCGCTGGAAGCCTTGTCGATGCCTCGCAGAAGGAGTTGGCGGAACCCTCTGGCTTGTTTGATGTGACCGAAGACGGGCTCGACAATATACTTTCGTAGCCGGTAGCGACTTCGGTGGCCACCTTGCTTAATCCTTGCTCGCATGGCCTGGACCAACGTGCCGCCCTTGGTACCGCTGGCTGGGCGGCTGGCGCGTCCGGTGGCGACATAGCCGCGGACGCTGCGATCGATGAGGCCTGCGAGGTTGGCCTCCGAGCAGAACCCGGCATCGGCGGAGACCTCGTCTGGCATCCGCCCGGTGTTGGCCGCAGCCGCGTCGAGCAGCACGAGCAAGCCATCCTGATCGGCGGCGCAATTGGTCAGGCGGTGCGAGACAATGATTTGGTGCCGGGCATCGACGGCCACTTGCCCGTTATAGGCCTGCACGAAACCATCACGGCCCAGCATGATCCGGCTCTCGGGGTCGGTGAAGTTGCGCTGGGCGTCGGGTTTGGGTGTGCCGGGCGGGTTTGAGGGCTTGCGGCCACGCGGCAAATGCGGCGTGCCATCCGGCTTGGTCGGCGGCGGCGGCTTGCTCTCTTGTTTTGTCGCATGAGCCGCCTTTGCCTCGGCCTCGAGTTCGGCGCGGGCCGCGCGGATGCGGGCCAGCCTGGCCTGTTTGGTCTGCATCCACTCGGGCGTCTCGTCGCCGCGCTGCTCGCCATAGGCTGCGTCATCGGCGGCGTCTTCCTCGCCATCGTGCTGTTTTCCCCCGACGGCCTGCTCGGACTGTGGGCGAAGCTTCGCTCCCGCTTCGGACCGAACCAGGCCATGACTTCACCCACAAGGAGACAACCGTGAAACTGAGCAAGCGATTC
>JAUXNL010000501.1 GCA_030684415.1 Moraxellaceae bacterium
GTGGGCGACATTCAGAACATCGTTCATCACCTCAAAGAGCGCGGCATCGGCGTGCTCATCACCGACCACAACGTGCGCGAAACCCTGTCTTTGTGTGAACGCGCTTACATTTTGGCGGAAGGCCGCGTGATTGCTGAAGGCGTACCCGAGTCGTTGCTGGCCGATGAGACCGTGCGAAAGGTTTACTTGGGCGAACAGTTTAGGTTGTAGGTCTACGGTCGGCGCATGGCGCGCGCAGAACCCGGTGACTGGCACAAATAAGGCCGGCCCCCGAGAGGGGCCGACCTTTGTTCAACGATGCTTATAACCAACTTAGCCGGCAACTTCCTCGGCGACAATCAGCGCTGGAGCCGGTGTCGGTGTCGGTGTCGGTGTCGGTGCCGGTGTCGGTGCCGGTGTCGGTGCCGGCGGCAATTGGCGCAGTACAAACAGCAGGGGAGCGGGTTCTCGCCGCTCATGACGCAGGGCATCAGCCAACGCCGCGATCTCGTCGCCCGTGGCGGCCATTCCGTCTGCATGACGCCTGAGCAACTGACACAGGCGCTGTGCTGACACGGGACCCTCCGCCCGGCAACGCAGCACCGGAGGAGCGGCCGGCGCCAGCAGCCAACGCAGCAAGTCGCGCTCGGCCTCGCGCCCGGCATCACCCGCCTGTGGAGCTTGCTCCAGCCAGGCCAGTGCGGGTGCGTACCAACCGTGCACCAGCGCCGCCTCATAGGAAAATGCGGAGGACGAGCCAGGCAACACTGCCGGATCTCGTCGTGCGGCGGCGGGCTTGGCATAAAAAGAGGCCGGAGGTCGCTCGCGAGCACTCGCGACCGCAGGAGCTTCAGCACTGTGCTCTGCCGCCGCCCCAACGACGTCAGTTTCGCGATCGCGCCGTGCAGCAGCAGGCTCGGCAGTAATGGATGCGGAGGAGCGTTCATCGGCCACCACCACTGTGGCGGCGGCACTCTTGCGTTCATTTCTGGCGGTTGCGACGGGCGCTGCTTCGGCAAGGCGAGCGCCAGCTTGCTGCTCCTCTGCTTTGCGTGTGTCAGCGACAGCCGCCGGTGTGCGTGCAGCCGCCGCTGGCAAAACAAGCGCTCCTGCCACTGGTGATGACGGTGCGGCGGCCGTCGGCGCAGCCTGAGCCTGGGCAGCCGCCGGCAGGGCAGAGGTCGGTGCCGCGACATTGCCGCTGGCGGCCATTCTTGTTTCTGCTAGCGCTGCTTTCTTGGCGTGGGCCACATCGGCTTGATCTTCGTGGCGGGCGCTGGCCACCAGATTGCGCTCGGCCAGCAGGGCTTTTTCTGCGTCTTGGCGCTCGCTTTCGTTCGCCATCCGGGCTGCGGTCACCGGGGCGTGCGCCGTTGGCGGAGGCCGCAGAGGCTGTTGTGCAGGCGCATGAGGCTTGGCCGATGATGGTGCTGCCTTTGGCACACTCAGCGCCCGCGATGCCGCGTCTGGCGCCACGCCCGTCACTGCATCAGATACAGGCGCTTCTTGACGGACATCTGATTCAGCGTCGTCATAGGGGTAGAGCGCCGATATGTCGTCGTCAAATGCTGCGGCCGGCGCATCGGGCCTGGCCTCCAGCAACGGAGCGGTGGCCGTGGGTGACGGCACTGGCCGCGCCGCCACCTGCTCCTGCAAGTCGCCACTGCGCCAGGTCGGCACCAGGGCCGACACCATCAACGTGACCGTGGCCGCCGTCGCCAGCCCGCCCATCCAGAGGCCGGGACGACGGCGCCGCTGCGGGCCAGCGCCCACCTCGCGCCGCGCTGCTGCCAGAATCGCCGCATCGGTTTCCGCGGACGGCTGTTCATCCGCCAAGGCGCGATAACGCCGACGCAGCTCATCATCCAGCAGGCCATCTGCCCGCAGGGCTTCGTCGCTCCGGTTCTCGTGCGTACTCATGCCGATGGCTCCAGACCCAGACAGTCCCGCAGTTTTTTCAAGGCGTAGCGCAGACGGCTTTTGACGGCCTCCAGCCCGGCGCCGGTAATGTCGGCAATTTCAGCCAGCGCAAAATCCCCTTCTTCACGCAGCAAAAACACTTCGCGCTGCTCCAGCGGCAAACCATCGAGACAAAGACGGAACTGGCGGTCTGTTTGCGCGGCCTCCAGCCGTGCATCCGGCTCGTTGTGCGGGCAGGCCGGTGCGTCGGGCAACTCGTCGACGGTTTCTTCGTGGCGCCAGAGCCGGCCTTGCTTGCGGTAATGATCCATGAGGCAGGAATGCGCGAGCGTGAACAGCCAAGTGCTGAAACGCGCGCGCGGCTCCCAGTCGCGGTGATGGCGGATGAGGCGTAGCCAGGCTTCCTGATACAGCTCTTCGCCGGTTTCGCGGCTGCCACTTTTGCGCACCAGAAAATGGAAAAGGCGTTGCCGGTGCCGCTGATAGAGCGCATCGAAGGCGGCGGCATCGCCATCGCGATACGCCAGCATCAGTGCCTCGTCCGTTGCCTCGTCCACCATGCTCGCCGTTTCCGTGTTCGTGATGCGCCTGAATCGCATATTCGCGGCACGCGCTGCAAGTGCGCGCGCCAACCAGCGGTGATTGGCGCTGATACTTAGGCCCCTCACCCCGACCCTCTCCCCACGGCGAGGGGAGAGGGAGGAAAGCAGTTGGCAGAGAAAGCAGCCGCGCATCAACACATCCTTGGCCGCGGGCTGAAAAATGCCCATCCCGGGCGTTTTCACGCTCGCTATTCCGGCCCATGTCCGGAATCGCTCCAC
>JAUXNL010000506.1 GCA_030684415.1 Moraxellaceae bacterium
GTGGGCGAAGCGATCAAGCGCGCGCTGAACCGCTCCGGGTCCAAGACCCGATTCGCGGCCGCAGCCGTCGCTGGCTCGGCGGTGATCACCAAGATCATCCCGATGCAGGCTGACCTGTCCGAAGATGAGCTCGAAGACCAGATCCAGGTCGAGGCCGGGCAATACATCCCGTACCCGATCGAAGAGGTCAGCCTCGACTTCGAGGTGCTGGGCCCGGTCAAGGACAACCCCGAGATGGTGCAGGTGCTGCTGGCAGCTTCGCGCACCGAAAACGTCGAGGTGCGAACCGCGGCGCTGGACCTCGGCGGGCTCAACACCAAGGTGGTCGACGTTGAGGCCTTCGTAATGGAGAACGCCTTCCGCCTGATCGCAGACCAGCTCTCGGTCACGCGCGATGGTCTGGTGGCCCTGGTCGACGTCGGCGCCACCATGACGACGCTCAACGTGGTCAATGACGGCAAGATCATCTATACCCGCGAGCAGCTTTTTGGGGGCAAGCAGCTGACAGAAGAAATCCAGCGCCGGTACGGGCTCTCCTTTGAAGAGGCGGGCATGGCCAAGAAGCAAGGCGGCCTGCCGGATGATTATGATTCCGAAGTGTTGCGTCCGTTCATGGATGCAGTCGTGCAGCAGGTAACGCGCTCGTTGCAGTTTTTCTTCTCGTCCAGCGCCTACAACGATGTAGATCACATCGTGCTGGCGGGCGGCACGGCCTCGATCGAAGGGCTGTCCGGCATGATTCAGGAGAAGCTGGGAACGCCGGTTTCTGTTGCCAATCCTTTCATGAACATGTCGCTGTCGCCCAAGGTCAATGCGGCGGCGATTGCCAATGATGCGCCCTCTTTCATGATTGCCTGCGGTCTCGCCCTGAGGAGTTTTGACTGATGGCCAAGATCAATCTACTCCCCTGGCGACAAGAGCTGCGTAAGCAGCGTCAGCAGGAATTCATTGCGATTGTGGTGGCAGTGGCGGTGCTGGCGGTAGGTATTGTGCTGTTTGCCCACATGGCGCTAGTGGCACAAGTTGGTGACCAGCTTGAGCGTAACCAGTACATCAAAAACGAGATCGCCACGCTTGATGGGCAGATCAAGGAAATCGATGAGCTGCAGGCGCGTCGCGAAGAACTGCTGTCGCGCATGCGCGTCATCCAGGATTTGCAGGGCCGTCGTCCTGTGATTGTGCGTGTCTTTGATGAGCTGGTGCGGTCGGTGCCGGATGGGGTGTATTTCCGTTCGGTTGAGCGCACGGGGGATCGCTTCAAGATTACGGGTGTTGCTGAAAGCAATAATCAGGTGTCCAGCCTGATGCGTAATCTGGAGTCGTCTCCATGGTTTCGTAATCCTGTGCTGTCCAATGTGGCGGCTGACCAGCAGGCTGCGACCAAAGGTGATGCCAAGAATCCTGCGGAGGCACGTGCCCAAGGTAACTCTTTTGCACTGACAGTTGATCTTGAGGCTCCTGTCACGGAAGAAGTGGCGAGCAAGTCAGGAAGTGCCGGGAAAGGAGGCGCGAAATGAAAGGCTCCAAAGACTCCAAGGGTTTTGATTTCCAGGAGATGCTGGAAACGCTCAATACACTCGATCCTGAAAATATCGGTGCATGGCCTCTTCCGGTAAAGGCGTTCATTTACGTTGCGGTGTTTGTTGGCGTACTGGCATTGGGTTGGGCGTTTGATCTGTCTGGCATCAGTGCGGCCCGTGACACAGGTGAGTATGAGCAGAAGGCCATTCTGGATGAGTTTGAATCCAAGGTGTTCAAGGCGCAAAACCTTGAAACCTACAAGCAACAACTCAAAGAAATGGAAGACTCGTTCGGTGCCTTGCTGCGCCAGTTGCCAAAAGATACCGAGGTTCCTGGCCTGCTTGAGGATATTTCGCAGGCAGGTTTGGGGAGCGGGCTTGAGTTCGATGCGATTGAGCTAGGGCAAGAGGCAAGCAAAGAGTTCTATGCCGAACAGCCAATCAGTATCAAGGTTCGTGGTGATTACCATGCTTTTGGCGCATTTGTGAGCGGTATTGCAGGGTTGCCGCGAATTGTGACGTTGCATGACTTCAAGATTGAGCCCGTTACGTCGGCAAAACAGCGTGATCCGGATGCGCCGCCAGTATTGAGCATGGCAATCAAGGCCAATACCTATCGTTACAGCGAAGCCGTAAGTAAGCCAAAAGAAGAGGCTCAGGCAAAAAAAGGCAAGGGAAAAGCAGGTAAAGCGGCTGCGGGAGGCAAGAAATGAAAATGCTTCGACCTCTGGTGGTGGGTGCCGGGATAATCCTGATGGCGGGCTGCTCGGCCAGCTTTGATGATGTGCGCGCCCAAATGGATGCGATTCGTCAAAAGCCCCGCGGCGATGTGGCGCCGGCTCCCGAGTTTGTGCCGATGCCGACCTTTACTTATGCCGCGCATCAATTGAGAAGTCCTTTTGCGCCGCCGGTGAGCTCAGATCGCTTGTTGCTGAGCAGTGGCAAGAAAGTCGAACCTGATTTCAATCGTGCTTCTGAGTATCTGGAACGCTTCAATCTTGAGGTGCTGCGCTTCAGGGGAACAATCAACCGGCCTGGCGGAACCGTCTTCGCGCTTATTGAAGATGGTGATGGCGGGATTCAGCGGGTGAAGGTGGGGAATCATATGGGCAAGAATCACGGCAAGATTGCCGAGATAACCGCCGCCCAGATTGGTGTCATTGAAATTGTTCCCGATGGCAGGGACGGCTGGGTTGAACGCCCCCGTAGCCTGACATTGAGTGAATAACCGAAGCCGACATTCGTGGGGAATGCGAGCATGAACATGATCAACGATAACGCAGCCGGGAATAATAAAATGATGCGTTGGATTGGAGTCGCTCTTGTCGGCTTTATGGCGCTGGCCCAGACCAGTATTGCAACTGCCAGGGTAGCCTTGGAGCAGTTGGACTCAGTGGTATTGCCAGGGGATGAGGTCGAGATTCGTCTGGGCTTCGATGGCGATGCGCCGGAGCCGGTGGCTTACCAGATAGACAAGCCTGCACGCATTGTCTTTGATCTGGTGGGTGCTACCAGCAAGCTGGCTGGTAAGTATCACAATCTCGGGAACGGGAATGCCCGCAGCGTGACGGTGCTGGATACGCGCGAGCGTACCCGGGTTATCGTTAATCTGAGTGAGCTTTCCGGGCACGAGGTTCGAGTGGACGGAAACCAGCTCTATATCAATATCGGAAAGTCGCGGGTTGCAAAAGCGGCTGGCAGTACCGCCAAGACGGTATCGCTGCCGTCGTCCTCTGCATCGTCTGTCAAGTCGGTTACCGGTGTTGACTTCCGGCGCGGCGAGCAGGGTGATGGTCAGGTGCTGATCGACCTTTCAACCGGCGCCATTCCGGTGGATGTGCAGCAGCAGGGCAACAAGATCGTCGTGAAGTTCGTGGGGGCAAAAGTTCCTGATGGTCTGCGCCGCCGTCTCGATGTCACCGACTTTGCAACACCAGTCAAATCGGTTGATGCGTTTAACGATGGTGCAAATGGCATGATGACCATTTTGCCGCAGGGTGAATTCGAGTATTTGGCCTATCAGACGGACAGCAAGCTCACTATTAGCGTCAAGCCGATTACCAAGGATGACAAGCGCAAGCGCCAGGACTTTGCATACTCTGGTGAAAAGCTCTCGCTTAACTTCCAGGATATTGAAGTGCGTTCGGTCTTGCAGTTGATTGCTGACTTTACCTCACTGAACCTGGTTGCCAGCGACTCGGTGAGTGGAAAAATTACTCTGCGGCTGCAGAATGTTCCTTGGGATCAGGCGCTTGATCTGATCTTGAAAACCAAAGCTCTCGATAAGCGCACCATTGGCAATGTGATGCTGGTGGCGCCTGCCGATGAAATTGCTGCGCGCGAACGCCTCGAGATGGAAAGCAACAACCAGTCCGAGAAGCTTGCTGCTCTGCGCTCAGAGTTCATTCAGGTCAATTATGCGAAAGCATCAGACATGTTGGGTCTGATCAGCGGCCCCAGTCGCTTGCTGTCGGAGCGTGGGTCCGCGTCGGTTGATTCACGCACTAATACTCTGATCATTCTCGATACGGCCAAGCGGATTGAGGAAATTCGCGATGTGGTGTTGCGCCTTGATGTGCCGGTCAAGCAAGTCATGATCGAAGCCCGAATTGTTCTGGCCAGTACCAACTTTGCGAAAGAGCTTGGTGTGAAGTGGGGTTTGGGGCGTGATGACTTCCACAGGAATCGTCGTTATACAGCAGCAGGCTCGCGCCAGACGCTAGGTGAAATCCGTGCTTCCGAGCTGGAGCAGGTTTCCCTTGGCAACCAGTCATTCATTCAGCGTACCTATGAAATCACTCAGCCGGATGACCTGGCGGTGGATCTCGGTGTCGACAAGGCGGGTGCCAGCTCGCTCGCGATTGGCCTGATTGATACGGACAACGTCGTTCTTGATCTGGAGCTCTCCGCCCTGCAGTCCGATGGCAATGGTGAGGTGGTGGCAACGCCCAAAGTGCTGACGGCTGACAAGCAGAAGGCCCGAATCGCGACCGGTAAGCAGATTCCATATCAGGAAGCTTCTTCGAGCGGCGCCACGGCTGTGCGCTTCATCAATGCCGAGTTGAGCCTCGAGGTAACGCCAAGTATTACACCGGATGGCCGTATCAATATGGAGTTGCTGGTGAACAATGACAGCATCGGTGAAATTCTGCCGAACGGTGCCGTGACCATTAACACCAATCGTGTGACGACCAATGTGCTGGTTGACGATGGGCAGACGGTGGTGTTGGGTGGGGTGTTCAAGACGGAAACGGCCAAGGGCGTTACCAAGACTCCGTTCTTGGGCGACATCCCCTACCTCGGACGACTCTTCCGTCGTGACGTGACGCGTAACGACAAGCAGGAACTCCTGATCTTCGTGACGCCGCGTCTGGCGACTGAAGCGATCGCGAGCAAGTAAGCCTTACACGTTGTCCATGATGTGAAGAAGTACCGTGGCAATGTCTTTCTGGTCGGGCCGATGGGGGCGGGTAAAACCACCATCGGCCGCCAGCTTTCCGAGCTCCTGAAGCAGGAGTTCGTCGACTCCGATCACGAAATCGAAGCACGTACCGGCGCCAACATTCCCTGGATTTTTGATGTGGAAGGTGAGGCAGGCTTTCGGCTGCGTGAGGAGTCCGTCATCGATTTTTTGACCCAGCGCAGCCCGATTGTCCTGGCAACAGGGGGCGGTGCCGTCATGCGCGAAAGTAATCGCCGGCATTTGCATGAGCGTGGTGTGGTGGTCTACCTGCTGACGCCGGTATCGGCGCAGTTGGAGCGCACATCGCGAGACCGCAACCGGCCTCTGCTGCAAACCCCGGACCCGCGCAAACGCCTGACCGAGCTGATGGAGCTGCGTGATCCGCTATACCGTGAGACAGCGCATATCATCATGCCGACCGAAGGCGGCGGCGCGCGCGAAGTGGCCATGAAAATCATCCATGCGTTGGAGGCGCGGGGAACGCTAGAATAGGCCTCTTCCGTCATGCTCCGGCCAGTTCCATGCATACCCTGAACGTCGCTCTTGGTCATCGCTCTTATCCTATCCACATCGGTGCTGGCCTTCTGGGGCGGTCCGATTTGCTGCTGCCGCATATTCATGGGCGCCAGGTTCTGGTTGTCAGCAATGAGACCGTCGCGCCTCTCTATCTTGATGCCCTGATCGGGGCATTGTCCGGCTACCACGTCGCTACCTGCATTCTTCCGGATGGAGAGTCCTTCAAGGATTTGCAGCATCTGGACCGCATATTCACTTGCCTGCTTGAGCAGCGCTTTAACCGGGACTGTACGCTGATAGCGCTCGGTGGTGGTGTCGTGGGTGACATGACGGGCTTCGCTGCTGCGGCTTACCAGCGTGGTGTCGATTTCATCCAGGTGCCGACCACGCTGCTGGCACAGGTGGACTCGTCAGTGGGGGGCAAGACCGGGGTTAACCACGCGTTGGGCAAGAACATGATTGGTGTCTTCAAGCAGCCCAATGTCGTGCTGATTGATACCGATGTGCTGACAACCTTGCCGGCGAGGGAGCTCAAGGCCGGGCTGGCAGAAGTCATCAAGTATGGCTTGATTCGCGATCTCCCTTTTCTGGCCTGGCTGGAGCAGAACATCCCGGGTTTGCTGGCGGGTGATGCCAGCCTGCTGGCAGAAGCAATCCGGCAGTCATGCGAAAACAAGGCGGCAGTGGTGGCGGCGGATGAGTTGGAGAAAAGCGACCTGCGCGCGCTGTTGAACCTGGGGCATACCTTCGGGCACGCCATTGAAACCGGCATGGGGTATGGCGCCTGGTTGCATGGTGAGGCGGTTGCGACCGGCATGCTGATGGCGGCTGACTTGTCGATGCGGCTGGGCTGGTTGTCTGCTGACGATGTCCTGCGGGTACGCACGCTGCTCGTGCGGGCCGGCTTGCCGGTTGATCCTCCACAGATGGCTGTTGAAGAGTTTTTACAGCACATGTCGGTCGATAAAAAAGTGAAAGAAGGACGTCTGCGTCTGGTGCTGCTGCAAGCACTGGGGCATGCGGTCGTCAGTGAGGCACCTCCGGAATTGCTCTGCGCCACTCTTTCCGCCGGCTCGGCGCTTGGGGTGCTCAAATGATGACAGTGCGCTGGCCATTATTGCTGTTCTGGGCAGGCAGTGGCCTGCTGCTGGTACTGGCCGTTCTGGTGCTGGTCATGACCGGGAAGGGCGGTACGCTTCCCGGCAAGTTGGTGCTGGAAAAGCCGACTGCCACGCAAGCCCGCTTCGAGGATGGCTTCGGAAGTCTCGATGCGTTGGTGCCGTTTGCGGGAGGCATTGCGCCATCACCGGTGCTTGTCACTCCCGAGGTCGTCGGGCCAGTTGAGCATGCGCCTGAGTTTCGTGAGGTCGACTGGCTGCGTTCACGCAACCCCCATAGCTATACATTGCAAGTGATGGCTGCCCGCGATGAGGCCTCAGTGCTGAGTTATCTGGCAGCCCGTGAAGATCGTGCATCACTGAACTACTTCATCAATCTCCAGAGTGGAGAGGCTTGGTATGTCGTGGTGAGGGGGGATTACCCTTCCCGCGAGTTGGCGTTGGCCGCATTGGAGGCTGACACAGCCCCGGGCGAGTCTCGTCCTTTCCCCCGCAATTTCGGGGTCTATCAGAAGGCATTGCCGCCAACTCAGCCTGCGTCCGCCGCTTTTTGATTCTGGCGCCGATTTTGCTGGAGAGCCTCTGCCAGCGTGCATTTGAGCCCCTGCCCTTTTGCCGATAGAATGTGCGTCCATTTTTGCCCGCCATCCGGTCACTCTCGGTGGGCAGCTTCGTAAACCTTTGTTTCTCAAGGTAAAACCAGATGCATGAGCAGCCGGTTCTGAACCCAGGCCTGTACCATCCCGATGAGTTCCGGGATAACTGCGGCTTTGGCCTTATTGCCCACATGAAGGGCGAGGCCAGCCATGAGTTGGTGCAGACAGCCATTCAATCGCTCTCATGCATGACGCATCGCGGCGCCATTGCCGCCGACGGCAAGACGGGAGACGGCTGTGGCGTCCTGATGGCCATGCCGGAAGCCTTCTTTCGTGCTGTTGCAAAAGCTGATCTGGGTATCGAGCTTGCCGATCGCTTTGGCGCCGGTCTGGTTTTCCTCAACACCGATCCTGCACTGGCGGCACGCGCGCGCGATGTCATCGGCAAGGAAGTCGCGGCGGAGGGGCTTGAGCTGGCGGGCTGGCGCAAAGTGCCGGTCGATATCTCCATCTGCGGTGAAATCGCGTTGCGGTCATTGCCAGCATTCGAGCATGTGCTGGTCAATGGCGCCGGTCTCGACACTGTGACTCTCAATCGCAAGCTGTTCATGGCGCGTCGCCGTGCGGAACAACAGTTGCGCGATGATCCGCTGTTTTATGTGTCGACACTGTCGGCCAGCATCATTTCGTATAAAGGTCTTGTCATGCCGGCGGATTTGCCGCGGTTTTACAAAGACCTCGATGATCCTCGTCTGGCCACGCACATCACGGTTTTCCATCAGCGTTTTTCCACGAACACGCTGCCACGCTGGCCGCTGGCCCAGCCTTTCCGTTATCTCGCCCACAACGGTGAAATCAACACCATCATGGGCAACCGGAACTGGGCGCTGGCACGTACGCCGAAGTTTGAAAATCCGCTGCTGCCCGGTCTGACATCATTGACGCCCGTGGTGAATCGCACGGGCTCGGACTCCTCCAGCCTCGACAACATGCTCGAAATCCTGATTGGCGGCGGCATGGACATGTTCCGTGCCCTGCGCATGTTGGTGCCGCCTGCATGGCAGAACGTCGAGACCATGGATGCCGACTTGCGTGCTTTCTACGAGTACAACTCCAAGCATATGGAAGCGTGGGATGGCCCGGCGGGTCTGGTCATTACAGACGGACGCTATGCGGTTTGCATGCTGGACCGTAACGGCCTGCGTCCGGCGCGTTGGGTCATCACCAAGAACGGCTATATCACGCTTGCTTCGGAAATCGGTGTCTGGGACTACCAACCAGAAGATGTCGTGGCCAAAGGGCGTGTGGGGCCGGGCAAGATTCTCGCGGTTGATACCCAGACCGGCGAAGTATTGAAGACGGAAGACATCGACAACCGTCTCAAGCAGTCGCAGCCCTATAAAGACTGGCTGCGTGAAAAAGCCCTGCGGATTGAAAACGATGATGACGCCGAGGCGCGTCTGGTCGCACAGACGGATCTCGCTCGCCTGAAGACTTACCAGAAAATGTTTCTGGTCAGCTTTGAAGAGCGTGACCAGATTATCCGGCCGCTTGCTGAAAGCGGTCAGGAAGCGGTTGGCTCCATGGGTGATGACACGCCGATGGCCGTGCTCTCACGCCGTGTGCGCCATGTTGCCGATTTCTTCCGCCAGCAGTTCGCGCAGGTGACCAATCCCCCGATTGATCCGCTGCGTGAAAGCATCGTCATGTCGCTGGAGACTTGCCTCGGCGCCGAAATGAACGTGTTCGAAGAAACGGCCGAGCACGCCAATCGCGCGATTCTCGCCAGTCCGGTTTTGTCGCACAGCAAGTTCCAGCAGATACTCGATATCAAGGCGCCGGGTTATGGTGTCGAGATCATTGACCTCAATTATCCGGAGGTAGAAGGCCTCAAGTCGGCTATTGCCCGTATCTGCGAGCAGGCCACTGCCGCTGTGAAGGCCGGCAAGGTGTTGATCGTGCTGTCGGATCGGGATATCCGTGCCGGGCATCTGCCAGCCAACGCCATCATGGCGACGGGCGCTGTGCATCATCATCTGAGTGCGGCGGGTTTGCGTTGCGACAGCAATATCATTGTCGAAACCGCCACAGCGCGTGATCCGCATCATTTCGCGGTGCTGTTGGGCTTTGGCGCAACGGCGA
>JAUXNL010000507.1 GCA_030684415.1 Moraxellaceae bacterium
CCGGCATTCACGGACATGCTGAGAAACTGATGCGTTTGACGGTAATCCCCCCCCGCCTCCCCACGATCCAGACGTTGGCGCTGGCCCTGATTCTCGCCAGCCTGCCCGCACTGCCTGCCAGCGCTGCCGAGTTACCCCCTGAGATGCTGACCCAGGGCGAGCAGATCATCAGCGAGCAGAGCGCGAACGAGGCCCCCGGCCTTGTTCCCTTCGATGACATGGTCGTGGTGGCGCTCAGTCTTATCGGCACGCCGTACAAATACGGCGGCAACAGCCCCGAAACCGGTTTTGATTGCAGCGGCCTCGTGCGCTACATCCTCGGTCTCTCCAGCACCATCACGCTGCCGCGCAGCTCCGCTGAAATGTTCCGCATGGGCGGCCGCGATGTCAGCCTCGACAATCTTGTCGCCGGCGACCTGATCTTCTTCAAAGTGAAATCCCGCCGCATCAATCATGTCGCTGTGTACATCGGCGAAGGCCGCTTCGTGCACGCCCCCTCCACCGGCGGCTTCGTCCGCGTCGACGTGCTCGGCAAGAGCTATTGGCAGAAATACATCACCGGTGCCCGCCGCGTGCTGCCAGAGTCCATCGCCCTCGGCCACTGACCGCGGCGCAGCTCGCCCGGCGAGCGATTCGCGGCGTAGACAATCCGCCTGCACCGAATAAACCCTCCGGGAAAGAAAAGCCCGGCATTGCCGGGCTTGGGAATCATCACTCAGGTGCTGACGGGGGAAGTCTTAGGAATTGTATAGTTTCTCTTGGCTTATTGATGAACTCCTCGCACATGGCCTTTTGTGGGGCTCTTCTGGCACGATGAGCCAACGGAATTAGTGCTACCGCAGTAACTACATTTACCTTCTTGTGCTCTTACATGCCCACCCGTTGGGCTTTTTTGACAGGCTGAGCCGACCGAGTTGGTGCTACCACAGTAACTGCATTTTCCGGGCTCGATTTTCACATGGCCGCCTGTTGGGCTTTTTGAACAAGACGAGCCGGTAGAATTTGTGCTGCCACAAAAAAGACATTTTGACATATGCGCTCCAATTTTATTTATGAGAGAAGAAGTTGTTGAGCAATAGGGCGCCAAGCTGCATAAGAAAGGCTTGAGGATGGATGATTTACATACCCGGCTTGTATGGGCGTATTTCCAATATTTAGCATGGCAGCATGCTGAGTATTTTGGGTGCATGGAATGTGATTGATTAAGTTATTCCAATTGGCTTTTCCCAAAACCAGTATTCTTAGTGGCTGAGTGAGGTTAATAACTTCATTAAATGCTGGAATAGAATCAGCCCACATTTCATGGGTTGGTCTAATTCGAGGGCTATCTCCAACAAGCATTTGGATAAAATTGTAGAAAGCAACGTCTTGCCATAATCCGTTGGGGCCAAGTCTTTCGTTTTGACCAAAAATTATTCGACGAAGCTTTGTTGAAAATCTGCAAAAGCCATTCGTATCTCGCTCTTGGCTATTACTGGATAGATCGTCTTTAACGCAACGAATGACAAGGCTTGAGTTGAAGTTTTCAGGAGGGCTAGTGAAATTAGATTCACCAAGAATTAGTGTCTTGTACTTGAAGTGGGTTGGATTGTCGTAGTTCTCACCAATCCATGGATGTACGACTACATTCGATGACCACATATAGAAACCTAACGACGTTGTAGAAAAACCCATTCCGTATCTTGCCACTGCCAGTTGGGGCCAGCAACATCGCTCAGTCTTCCAGTGGAGCCTGTCATGGCCTGATTCAAGCACATCGACACCGGCCCGCGCTTTCTGCTCATGGTGCAGGGGTAACAACGGATTCCCGGCAGCGCTTTTGTGGCGAAGTGTCTATCGGCGTCAGATATTGCACTGGTTGTCTCCTGCTGCGGTGCTAGTCATCGCTGGCGGTCGCGACGTACCTACGACGCAGCGTTTTATTCAAAACACAGAAGCCGATTGTGAGACGCCCGTTGCGAAAGCAACGCAGGCGCGAACACGCCCACGTTGCCTCAGCTACAGGAACAGCAGTCATGATGCGCGAGCCCTCCGCAGGAGTCGGCTTTCTTTGCTTACTTTCTTTGCCGAGCAAAGAAAGTGAGGCCCCGCCGGCAGGGCGC
>JAUXNL010000513.1 GCA_030684415.1 Moraxellaceae bacterium
CCGGCAGTTTGTCGATGCGTCGACCACGACTACCTGCGCGCAGCCACAGCAGCGGCGCAATACGGGCAAAGGCGCGGTTGTGGCTGACAGAAACTGGTGTTTCGTAGGTGAGGGTGAAGAATTCGGCGTTTTCCTCGAAGCCTTCGGCCATTGGGAATTCGTCGGTGAATTTGTAGTCGCCTCTTATGGGTTGTCCGTCCGGCGTTTTGCCGGTAATGGCGGTCTGCACGCGTGGCTTAGTGATGTAGTCGCAGATGCCGTGCCGTTCCCATTCGGCATCACAGGGACGCAGACCTTGTTCGCGCAGCTCCTTTTGTTCGTCGGCGGCGACTTCGTTGTTGGTAATGGAAATACACTGTCGACTACCAGCATCCTGGCGGTTCAGCCGCATCACGGCGTGGGCGGTAGTGCCGGAGCCAGAGAAGAAATCCAATATCACAGCCTCTGGCTTCTCCTTGACGAAGAAACGAAGCGCATCTTCCACTGCGTAAAGGGACTTGGGAAATGGAAACCGTCGATCAGGAATCAGTTTTGAGATAACGAGTGAGCCACCATTTTCAGCGTTATGAGACTGCATGTTCCAAACACGCTTAGGAATAACGCCTTTTTGCTCTCGGTATATCGCTTGTACCGCGCGATCCTCATCACGTCCAACGACCTCAATACGACCATCCTGAATCGCATCAACTGTTCCGCTTGGCAGGTAGTGGATTGCAACTTTTCGCTGGTCAGGGTTGTAGTTTCTTGAACGAATAAAGCCATCTTCAAAATATCGTTTCGCGGTACCCGGTGTTATTCCCCATAGCCCCTCACTGCCATTGGGTCGTAGGGGCCACACAGCAAATGTTCCATCTGGCGCTTCAACAGAATTCCGGTCAACATCATCAGATATCGGATCACCGATGGAGTGGATGTATCCCGACGTCGCACTAACGAAGATCGGATAGAACTGGTTGGGTCGCGCACCTCGCCGCGCAGTCGGTTCTCGGCGGCGCAAACCAAGCCAATCAATTTCACGACCAATCTTTTCTTTTGCAGAACGCGAATCATCAAGCATGTTCTGTTCTCCAAGCTGGACAACAGACCTTCCAATGCGAACGAAGTAGATAAACTCCTCGACACGTGAGAATTGACCAACTCGCGCAACCCCCTTTGCGCTAATGACGGACGTAATCATTTCAATGGCTGCTTCTGGAAACAATTGCTCCAACAGCAACCCAAGCCGTAGGTATTCTTTCTCATCGATGGTGACAATCAACACTGAATCCGCAGGATTAAGCAGCTCTTTCGCAACTTGCAAGCGGCGCTCCATCATTGCCAGCCACTTGCTGTGCCGATAAAGGTCATCGCCTTCGACGTAA